>DATIGH010000185.1:0-6918 GCA_035454845.1 Nitrospira sp. | reverse complement strand
GACATGTGGAGCATCCTGAAAGCCGCACGGGGGACGCAGTTGCTCGTTAACACCTGTCCCCCTGTGCTCAATCGAACGATCATGCGAGCTGCACTTCGGTTGCGTGGCCACTATCTCGATACCGCGTCGCACTACACGGGTCATCCCTTTCGAGCCGAGCAAATGGGATTTGCGCGGCAATTCGAAGAAAAACGCCGGGCGGCGGTGATCACGGCGGGTGTCGCACCGGGTTTGACGAATCTCCTCATTGCAGCCGGAGCCGACCTGCTCCATGCCGTCCGCTCAGTTCACGTCCGCCTGTACGAAGCCACTAAGGCCGATGGGCCTTTCTCACAATGGTCGGCCGAGGCATCGTTCGACGAAGCCGTGGCCAGACCGCGCGTCTATGTCGATGGCCGCTTCGGCTTCGGTCAACGTTTCGGAGAACGTGAGCAGTTCCGCTTTCCGCCTCCGATCGGTCAGGTCCCGGTGGTTCTGGCCGCCCAGGACGAAGTGGTCACGGCCCCGTATTCGATTCCCATGAGCTCGATGGATGCGAAATTCGGGGGATCCGAGATTGAGCGGCTCCGTCGTTGGTACAGACAGGGCAAGCTTCGAAAAGCGAGTCGGCCAACGCCTTCTCGTTTTGCACGCACTTCGACGTCGCGAACGGTGGGGCGCCTGTTTCGTCAAGGCGTCCTGCACAATGCGCATTTTGCCGCGGCAGTCATTGTAGAAGGACTGAGGCATGAACGACCCACGACAATCCGCTGGGACGTGATGGTGCCGAGTCTCTTTCAGCTTCGGTGCAGAGGATCGCTGTGTTCGCCTATTGCCTGGGCGACGGCTCACATGGCCGCCTTGTTTATTAAGCATTTTCCGCGTGACACGCCGGGCGTGCATCCGCCGGAGTGTTTGCCGATCGAAATTCGGCGCGCCATTCTGCGCGATGTCCGAGCCCGCGGGTTTCGAGTGGTGAAACGGATGCACACACATGCGCCTCCCGAATTCTAATCCCGCTTCTTGCGCCGTGTTTTCCCGCAATGTTAAGATTTGACGGTCGGAGATGCGATGCCGAACATTACGTTGCTGATCTCTCCTAGTTGCGGCGCTTGTCCTTCCGCGAAAAGCCTCTGGAAGCAGCTGCGCGTCAAGTACAGTTTTTCGTATCGTGAAGTGGACATTACGACGCCGGACGGACAGGAGCTCGCCAACCGTCACGCGGTTCGTGCCGTACCGGCCACCATCATCGACGGACGGCTGACGTTCGTCGGGGTGCCCAGCCGAGAGAGCGCCGAGAAGGCGTTGCAGCTGAAAATGCGCCCACGCGAAGGGTAGCATGATGGACGAAGACGATATCGAACTGCCCATCCTCCCCAAGCTCGACAAAGGACCGCCTCCCGATTGTCCTATCTGCGGCGATCCCATGTCCTTTATTGACGGCGACTGGGCCTGCGTGGATTGCAACGGCGAACTGCTTGGACCAGAAACGGGCTAGATGCTCAAGGTCGTCACCGGACGGTTCCATCCTTCTCTCGAATCCGCGTTCGTCGATCAAATCCAGCGCATAAAAACGGTCGACCCCTGGACCAAGGTTGCCATTGTCGTTCCTTCGACGGCGATCCTTGACCGTATCCGTCGATTGTTGGCCGTTGATCATGGATTATCATTGCTCAATGTCTACCCGCTGACCTTTCATCAACTTGCCTTACGCCTGGCGGACGAACGACGAGGCGCTGCGTCTGCTCCGTTGCGTATCGTGAGCGACCTGTTCTTTGAGCAGCTCGTGCGGCAACTCGTCGAAGAGCGCCTTGCACGGACGCCAGCCTTTCGAGCACTGCGCCATTCATTCGGTACCTGGGCAGCGCTCTGGTCGACGATCCGCGACCTCAAAGACGGGGGAGTCAATCCAGCCATGGCGTTGGACGCAGTCGGTGAAGGGTGCTTCGGGCGAGACGATCAGGAATGGCTTCAGGCGCTGTTCTCGCTCCAAGCCGCTATCCAGCAGGCGAGCGCCGGCCTCAATGTCGGCACGGCAGATGATCTGGCCGAGGCCCTTGTTTCCGTCGTGCCGACTTCGCCGTTTCTCGCCTCTCTGGGTCAGGCGTACTACTACGGCTTCTACGATCTCACACAAGTGCAGCTCTCACTGTTTCAGGCTGTGAGCGCCAACATCCCGACCACGCTGTTTTTCCCTCTGGCCAAGGGTCCTTCGTGCGCGTTCGCACGGCGGTTCTTCGACCGTCATATTCAGCCACTGCTCGGATCGGACCCGCCAACCCAGTGTGAGGTGAGCGAAACGGTCGAGCAGCCGCCTGAACTGTCGGTGCAGAGCGTCATCGGCCCTGAGGAGGAGCTGGCGGTCACGTGCCGAACCATTCTCGATCTTGTTGAAACGTACGGATACCGTTTCGATGAGATCGGCATCGTGGCACGCACGTTGGATGCCTACACGAGCTCCATGCAATCGATGTTCGATCGCCATCGAATTCCCTTCGTCACGACGGCGCGCCGCCCGCTCATTCACCAACCTCTGTGCAAGATCCTCCTGCTCTTGGCCGCCCTGCCGCTCAACGATTTCTATCGTACCGGCGTGCTCGAGGTCGTGACGTCACCGTTCTATGCCGGCCCGCTGCTTCCTGACGGCACTCGTTCGCCGGCCTATCGGCCTGAGCAGTGGAAAGCGGTCATTGAGGCACTGAACATCACGCATGGGCTGGATGAATGGAGGCGGCTGGAGCGGTGTTGTCAGTCGACTCTCGAGTTGGACGGCGGCGGCGATGAGACCGGAGCCTTGGGGCCGGTCTCCGTAGCACCCGACGTGATTGCCCTCCTGTGGCAGACGGTGTCCCGAGTGCTGGCCGCTTGTGCTGCTCTGCCCAGGCAGGGCGCATGCGGGACATTGGTTCACGCCCTTCGGGCCCTGGCAGAGGAGCATCTTCGACGCTCGGCCGACAGTCGAGAGGAAGATCCCCGTCAGGAGGTGTCGCCATCGGCGGCTCAATGGAGTGCAATCGATCAGACGCTGACCAGCCTCGCCGAGCTGAATCTGATTGGTCATGAGCTGACCTGGAGTGCGTTCGTCGAACTGCTCACGCATGCGTTCGAGCGCGAGACCGTTCCAGTTCAGCCGGTGGCTCAGCACGGGGTCATGTTCATGGATGCGATGGCGGCGCGAGGGTTGCCCTTTAAGGCCTTGTTCGTGCTGGGCCTCAACGAGAAGGTATTCCCACGCTACATTCGGGAAGACCCCTTTCTTCGTGATGCGCACCGTCGCGTCCTGGAGACGACGCTGGGATACAAAGTCGACGAAAAGCTCACGGGATACGATGAAGAGACTTTTCTGTTCACGCTGCTCAGCCAAGCCGCGAGCCGGCGGTTGTGTGTGTCGTTTCAGCGTGCAGAGGAGAGCGGACGGCTAATGGCTCCTTCGCCATTTATCAGCGAGATACGGCAGCGGTCGGGAGCGCCGGCGCCATCGATCGACATCATTCCTCGTCGTGTCACCGAGCGGGTTGCCCAGCGGCCGACCATGAGCCGGTTTCTTCCACCGACGGATCTCGCGCAATGGATGGCGGTCGGCGACCAGGACCCCGTTGATCTTCTCCGGGCCACAGGACGCGAGGCCGCGATGTTTGGTGATGGCATCCGGACAGTGGCTCGCATTGAAGAGCAGCACCACATGTTAACGGCCTTTGACGGGGTAACGGGTCCTCTGGAGACGCATTGGACACGTCTGGTAAACCGCGGCATTGCGCCAACCCCGCTCGAACGATATGCCCGCTGTCCGTTCCGCTATTTTTCCGCCGACGTTCTGAGGCTCACGCCCGTCCGCATGTCGGGCTCAGACGAACTTGACGCACGTGTGCTTGGCACGTTCTGCCATGGCGCCCTACGACGGTGTTACGAACTGCTGCTGCCCACCGGCTGGCCGGAGAAACCGGTAACGGACGATACGATCGATTGGTGCATCGAAACTGCGGTGGGGGAGGCGGCCGGCGATGTCGAACGCCAGCATCGAACGGGACACTATCTGCTCTGGGAACTCGCCAAGGCGTCCATCGTTGATGTCATGACTGCGGCCATCGACGAGGACACCCGTGCCTATGCCCATGCGCCTTTCACGCCTGTCGCATTCGAGATCGCTGCGGAAGGCTCTCTCACCGACGTGCCAGGCCACGAACAGACGCCATTGAAGATTCGGGGCCGAATCGACCGTCTCGATCGGCATCGCGACTCTGGCGCGCTTCGCGTCGTCGATTACAAGTTGAAGGTTGGCAAGTCCATCTCGGCCGAAGACCGATACCTCAAGCAATCCGCCATCCGGGGCTATCGGCTGCAGCCGCCGTTATATGCGCTGTTGAAGATTCCCGATCACGGCACGCCGCATGAAGTCCAACTGGTCTTTCTAGCCCCTTCCTGGACGAGTCCTGTGGCACGATCCTCCTTTGGCGCCGAGCTGTGGGACACGGATCTGGGCGCCCGGCTCCGCAACACGCTGGGACGACTTATCACGGGTATCCGGGAGGGCCTGTTCTTCATCATGCCGGACTCGTATTGCGAGACGTGCGAGTATCGCGTTGCCTGCAGGCGAGAGCACCTGCCGACATGGTGGCGCACCTCCCGGACGGCTGCATCCAAGGAGCTGGCGTCGTTGCGAACCTTGCAAGTCGAGCAATGAAGGGCCGCGAGCACATGTGCGACCGTGTCGCTCGTCGGGCGGCGGAAACGACGTTCGATCGCAATGTCGTCGTCGTGGCAGGGGCGGGAACCGGAAAGACCACGCTGCTCGTCAACCGCCTCATCCATCTTCTGATGCGCGAACCCAAACCAGTCTTGATCACGCAGGTCGTGGCCCTGACCTATACCAATAAGGCTGCAACCGAGATGAAGGTTCGCCTACGGGAACGGCTAACGGCACTTGCTTGCGCCTCGACTGGTCCTCCACACGTGTCTGATGGCGGGGCCGTTTCTGTTGAAGATCTCCGAACGTGCTATGCCATCACGATGGACGACATCATCATGCGCGCCGGCGCTGCGCTGCGTGACCTCGAGAAAGCACAAATCGGAACCGTGCACAGCTTCGCCGCGCATCTGCTCCGCCTCTATCCGTTGGAAGGCGGCGTAGATCCAGCCTTCCGGGAAGACGACGGCCTTCGATTCCATGAAACTTTCCGGATGGCATGGGACGTCTGGATCGACCGTGAACTGGGCCGAGAGGGCACACAGCACCGGCATTGGAGGACGCTGCTGGGATCCACGACGCTCGAAGAGCTCCGGACACTCACCCAGTCTCTTTGCAGCGATCTGGTTGATATCGACGTGCTGCTCCATGAAGTCCGCTCTGAACCAAACGCCATGCTCGTAGATTGGATCAGCGGGCTCCGCGACCGCGCACAATCGCTGTTGAACGCGAATGACCGGCCGAAGCGCCGAAAGATCGAACAGATGCTGGCGGGGGCCATCACGCTGATGACGTTGGTTGTTGAGAAAGGCGCGCAGGCCGTCGACGAGCTCGATGCGTCCACACGAAATTGGTTGAACAAAGATCCCGGCCAGAAGATCGCCGATTGGGACGCACACGACTTCACACAGGCCACCAGCGTCATCAAAAGCGCTCAGCAATTCCTGACATTTAATCATTCATACTTCATCAATATGTTGACCCTTGTACGACCCCTTGTCGCCTCCATCAAGACTTCGTTTGCCACCACCGGGTGGATTTCGTTCGACGGGTTATTGGCGCAGGCTCGGCGGCTGTTGTATGAGCATCCGGGCGTCCGCGAACGGATCAAACGGGAATATCGCGCCATCCTGATCGACGAGTTTCAGGATACCGATCCTGTCCAGTATGAAATCCTTTTGGCCCTGGCCGAGGAACCCGGAGGTCATTCCCGGACGTGGCAGCACATCACGCTCGAGGCGGGAAAACTGTTCATCGTCGGCGATCCCAAGCAGTCGATCTATGCTTTTCGGCGGGCCGACATGGAAGCTTTTGATCGCGTGGTCGACAAGGTGCTGGCCGACGGGGGAGCGCTCCACAGCCTCACGACGAACTTTCGAAGTCGCGCAAGTATTCTCGAACCGGTCAACGAGGTGTTCGACCGGCTCTTTTTCCGTCAACCGCTTGTGCAGCCGGCCAATGTGCATCTTGAAGGTGACGCAGGCAGGCAAGACGGCGCCGTGGAGACTCCGGGCGTCATCATTCAGATGACTGCGCCCCAACCGGGCGATGATCCCTTCGACGCGGCGGGCGCGGCCAGGGCAGAGGGGGAGGTCCTCGCGCGCTGGCTCCGAGAAGATTTGCTCGCTCGCCCTGGCGTATCGGCAGGTCACGTGGCCTTCCTGTTCCGGAAACTGACACAGGCCGATGCCTACCTCGACGCGCTTCGCCGCTACAACATTCCGTACCTCATTGAAGGGGAAAAACATTTCTATCGCCGGCAAGAAGTGATCGACCTGATCAATGTCCTTCGGGTGCTCGACCATCCGCATGATCACATCGCGCTTTTCGGCGTGCTGCGGTCACCGCTGGGCAGCCTGACAGACCGGGATATTTACGATCTCCGTCAGGCGGGCTTCTTCGACTATTTGGACGAGATGACGATCAACAGATGGTCCCATCCTCGGGCAGAAACCGTTCGGCGGCTGTATCGCCGATTGGCTTCCCTGCATCGTCAAGTCGGCATCGTGCCGCTGGATGAAGCCATACAGCTTGTGTTCGACCAGCTTCCCGTGCTTGAACTGGCCGCGGCTTCCTTACACGGCGAGCAGGCGGTGGCCAACCTCCATAAGGTCAGACAGACCGCCGCGGCGCTCAGCGATCGGCCACAGCTCACGATGAGCGGATTCATCGAATTAATGGTGACCAGATTGGACGAGCAGCCGGATGAAGCAGAGAGTCCTCTGGCAGAGGACTCTTCGGACGCGGTCCAGATT
>DATIGH010000184.1:0-18574 GCA_035454845.1 Nitrospira sp. | reverse complement strand
TCTTCGGACAGTTTGAGTCGGCGGCGGGCGGCACCGCTGCTGTGCGCGGCTGCTGCGACGGCGCGCGCGACGCGGGGCACCACATCCTTGTCGAAGACGCTGGGAATGATGTAGTCCTCGCTCAGCGCGGCCCGAGGAATCGTCTCTGCCAGCGCCCGCGCGGCGGCGAGTTTCATCGATTCATTGATGTCACTGGCCTGCACATCCAGCGCGCCCCGAAAGATGCCGGGAAATGCCAACGCATTGTTGATCTGGTTCGGAAAGTCCGAGCGGCCAGTGGCAAAAATCCGGCAGTGTGAAAGTGCCAGTTCAGGGGGGACCTCGGGATCCGGGTTTGCCATGGCAAAGACAATTCGATCGGGGACCATCAGATCCAAATCCTCAGCACTCAGCAGATTGCCCACCGATAGTCCAATGAACACGTCCGCATCCTTCAACGCGTCACGCAACGTTCCGTGGGGTTGATGTGGAGTCAGACAGGCGAAGAGATCGGCACGGCAGGCGCGAAGATGGTCAGTGTCGCCTTGAAGGATGATGCCTTCCTTGTCGCAGCCCAGCAAATGCGAGACCCCGGCTGCCAACAGGATACGGCAGCAGGCCGTGCCCGCTGCGCCGAGCCCGTTGACGACGACACGCACCTGGTCGATGGGCTTGCCGACCACTGTCAATGCGTTGGTCAAGGCTGCGAGCAGGACCACGGCCGTGCCGTGTTGATCGTCGTGCATGACCGGAACATCGAGCGACGCCTTCAGGCGGCGTTCGATATCAAAACAACGGGGGGCGCCGATATCTTCTAGGTTGATTGCGCCGAACCCCGGAGCGATTGCCTGGACGGTTCGGACAATCACGTCAGGGTCTTGCGACGCCAAGCAAAGGGGCCAGGCGTCGATTCCGGCCAATTCCCTGAAGAGCATCGCTTTGCCTTCCATCACCGGCAATGCGGCCTCCGGGCCCAGGTTCCCCAGTCCCAGCACGGCGGATCCGTCGGTGACCACCGCCACGCTGTTGGACTTGGTGGTGAACGCGAACGCTTTGGTTTTATCCCGGGCGATGGCCTGAGCCACCCGTCCGACGCCGGGCGTATAAATCATAGAGAGGATATTGCGAGTGGTAATCGGCAGTTTGCTTCGGACCTGAATCTTGCCTCCAAGGTGCAACAAGAAGATGCGGTCTGACGCGGACAGCACATTCACATCAGGAATGTCATTGAGCTTGGCGAGGACGCGTTCACCATGGGCTTCATCGCGCACATCGAAGGTCACGTCTCTGACCATCCGTTCGGCCGTCGCCGACGCGAGGTCCACGGCGCCGAGATTTGCGCCTTCCTCCGCGAGCACGGAAGCGACTTTCGCAAACATGCCTGGTTTATTCGCAAGTTCGAGGCGAACTGTCAGGCGATAGTTTGAGTATGGGCCGATATCGTTCATGTGTTGGAGTCTCCAACACTCCCACTGCTAACCATACCATAGAGGCTCTGGCCAGGCGCATGGAGGTATTGGAGTGATGAGACTTGTTTATAGTTCGTGAAACCGCATTGACCCGTTTCCAACCCTGGTGCTACCGTGATCTATGTCGACAGCTGCGTCGCCCCGCCAGCCCAATCGGCTCATTCACGAAACGAGCCCGTATCTTCTTCAGCATGCCTACAACCCTGTGGATTGGTATCCCTGGGGGCCTGAAGCCTTAGAAGCCGCCAAAACACGCGAGTGTCCGATCCTCTTGTCGATAGGCTATTCCGCCTGTCACTGGTGCCACGTCATGGAGCGCGAGTCCTTTGAAAACGAATCGATTGCTGCCCTGATGAATCGCTGGTTCGTCTGCATCAAAGTCGATCGCGAGGAGCGCCCCGATCTCGATGAAATCTACATGGCCGCCACGGTGGCGATGAACCAGGGCCAAGGGGGCTGGCCGATGACCGTCTTCCTGACGCCGGAGCAACAGCCGTTTTTCGCGGGCACCTATTTCCCGCCCGAGGGACGATGGGGCCGTCCTGGATTTCCCGATCTGTTGAAAAAGATCGCTGACCTCTGGAGTCGAGATGCCAACGGACTCCGGCGTCAAGCTCAAGATTTGACGGGCCGGTTGCAGCGCGAGTGGCAGACTCCGGCGCCGGTGTCGGTCAGCGAGCAGGCTTTGGACGCGGTGATTTCCGAATACCGTCAGGACTTCGACGCACGCTTCGGGGGCTTCGGCGCCGCGCCAAAATTTCCTCCCGCCGCCGGTCTCTCCCTGCTCTTACGGTGCCACCGGCGTACCGGCGATCCCATGGCGCTGCAAATGGTCAGGACGACCCTGGATGCCATGGCGGCAGGAGGCATCTACGACCACATCGGCGGGGGATTTGCGCGATACTCGACGGATGAGCGGTGGTTGGTGCCCCATTTTGAAAAGATGCTCTACGACAACGCCTTGCTCGCGCGAACTTACCTGGAAGCGTTCCAGGTGACCGGCCACGTGCCCTACCGAGACGTGGTTACCGAGGTACTCGATTACATTCTCCGCGAGATGACCGATCCCGAAGGCGGCTTCTATAGCGCGACTGATGCAGATTCGGAAGGCGTGGAAGGAAAGTTTTTCGTCTGGACGCCCGAGGAGGTCTCTCGAGCCGTTGGCAACGACGAAGAGGCCCGTCGGTTCTGCGCCTGTTATGACATCACGCCTCAAGGCAATTGGGAGCGCAAAAACATCCCGAACCGCATGCGCCCGCTGGATGTGGTCGCGCGCGAGCTGAATGTGACGACGGACGAACTCACGGAAACGATGCGTCGGGTGCGCCCTCTCCTCTATGCGGCGCGAAAGCAACGCGTGCCTCCTGGGTTGGACGACAAGATTATTACGGCTTGGAACGGCATGATGCTCTCGGCCATGGCTGAAGCGGCTCGCGTCTTGGCCCGACCCGACTATCTCGAGGCGGCACGGAAAGCTGCGGATTTTCTGTTGCGGGTGCATCGCCAACATCATCGCCTGCTTCGAACGTCCCGCAACGGTCGGGCGCACCTCGACGCTGTGTTGGAGGATTACGCCTTCCTGGGAGAGGGGTTGATCGATCTCTACGAGGCCGGCGGAGACGACGGCTATCTCGATGCGGCTCGAAATTTGGCGGAGCGCTTGGTCCTGTCATTTCAGGATTCCGAGCAGGGAGGGTTTTTCACGACGGCCAACGACCATGAGTCGCTGATCGTGCGCGGGCGTGAAGGAGCGGACGGGGCAACGCCCAGCGGCAATGCTGTGGCGGCGATGCTCCTGGCTCGCCTGTCCTTTCACCTCGATCGGACGGATTTTCGAGAGGCCGCGATTGGTGCCGTCCGAGCCTACGGAAGGCATTTAACTCGGTACCCGCGTGGGTTTGCGAAGACGCTGGCCGTTGTCGACTTTCTTACTGAAGGGCCAGTCGAATTAGCGTTCGTCGGTGAGCCGGACGATCCCGGATTCAGCGCTATTGAGAACGCCATCCGAGAGGTGTATCTGCCAAACCGTATCCTCGCCGTCAACCGCCGTAGCGATGGTGCTTCGATTCATCCGCTGCTTGCCGGAAAACGGACAGTGGGAGGAGCGGCCACCCTGTATATCTGCCGGAACTTCTCCTGCCAACAACCGTTGACCGACGCGTCGGCGGCAGCCGATGCGCTGCGACAAGCGTCCACGCGCTCTCGCGCCACGTCCGGCGGCTCGAAACTGCAGGGGCGGAGGCTGGAAGGCTGCGCGAGCGTCGAAGGCACCGCGAGATATGCCGCGCGCGTCGTCAATGCACCGCGGCCTGACGGTCGGTTCGAACACGGGTTTGCGAGGTTCGGCAAGACGGTATGGACCGGATCGCGACTTGGGTTCGGCTGCTATCGGGTCGACGGTACCGATGCGGAGCATGGAAGCGCACTGGCCACAGCGTTGCAGTCAGGTGTGAATGTGATCGATACCTCCACGAATTATATGGACGGCGAAAGTGAGCGTCTGGTCGGGTCGGTCCTCCGCGATCTTCTGATCAAGAACGCCCTTACCAGGGAGGAACTCATTGTCGTCTCCAAAATTGGCTATGTGCAGGGCCAGAATCTCAAGGAGGCCGAGGGCCGGGAACGGGCCGGCCGTCCTTACCCTGAGATGGTCAAATACGGCGAAGGGCTATGGCATTGCCTCCATCCGGAATTTCTCGCAGATCAACTTGACGCCTCCTTGGACCGCCTGGGTCTGCTCACGCTCGATGTATGCCTATTGCACAACCCGGAATACATGTTATCCGAAGCCGCACGACATGGCGACGCCAAACTGGCTGAGACACGGGGTCGGTTTTACGAACGCGTCGAGCGGGCCTTCGCCTATTTTGAGACGCAGGTCGCTGCCGGTCGCCTAAGCTGGTACGGTGTCTCGTCAAATACGGTGGGACACCAGGCTGAGGATCCTGAATTCATCTCACTGTTTGAGTTGCTGTCGGCGGCCGAGCGCGCCGCTGCCTCTCACGGCATACCGCAACATCACTTTGCGGTGCTCCAATCTCCGATGAATCTCTTCGAAAGCCACGTCTGGAGCCGGCCCAATACCGGACCGCACTCCGACAAGACGGTGTTGGAACTCGCGCAGCAGCATGATCTTGCCGTCCTCGTCAATCGCCCGCTCAATGCCATGCCCACCTCATCTACCGGCATGCTTCGTCTCGCAGACGTTCCGGACGAAGGCGAATCGGGCGACATTGAGGCCGCCTTGCGGGTCGTCGGCGAGTTGGAGGAGGAGTACCGATCCACGTTGGCTCCAATGATTCCTCATAGTGGAAAAGGCATGCATCCCAAAGAGTTTTTCAATTGGACAGAGGAATTGACCTCGGTGCGCAGCCGCATCCAGGGAATGGAGCATTGGGAACAGATCGAGCATCACATGATCGCGCCGCATGTGAACCAGGTGCTGCAAGCGATTGCTCCGGTGCTCGAGGGATCGGCGGCGGCGCAGTGGCAGACGTGGAGAGACCGGTACATTCCGCACTTCTTATCGTTGCTCGGGCTGTTGCGGCGTGAGGCGGCAGAAAAGAGCCGGGCGCGGATAAGACGCGTGGCCGCGGCCATTGATCCGCTTCTTCCCGACTCGAAACGACTGGAGTCGATGTCACGAAAGGCGCTGTGGGTGCTCGTCAGCACGCCCGGCGTGACCGGCGTGCTCAACGGGATGAGAACGGTTCACTATGTAAAAGATTCGACCGCGGTGCTGGGTTGGACTCCGTTGAGCGACCCTGGTGCCGTCTACAGAGCCATGAAGGACGTCACTGGCTTGTGACTATTTTGACAGGCGTAGCAGACCTTGCCACGACTGGAGGACGCCGCCGACCCAGGAAGGCTGCGACGACGACCTTGCCCGGCTCGCCGCCCGTCGTCCGCTGCTCAATTGCCGAATCCGTTCGGCCACATCTCGGTACTCGGGGTCTTCTCGCCTGATCCATCGATAAGCCTCGAGAGTTTCCTCCGTCCGTTCCAGCGTTTCAAGGGTACGACCGAGCACGTAGAGAATCTGCACGGTTTCCTTCACCGACCCCTGGGATTTGAGCGCTCGTCGAAACGCCGTCACAGCATCCTCATACCGCCCTCTGGATTTATGGCAGAGACCGATTTGAGCATGCGCTTTCAGGGCATACGCGGGACATGCCGCCGCCTGCTCGAGTTCCTCGATAGCCTGCGTAAAGAGACCGGCCTTTCTTAAGGCCAGACCCCGTTCATACTTTTCGGCCGCATCCAGTCCGCTTTCCATGGCTACTCCAGTCCTTTCCTGTCCGGCGTACGTCACAGCAAAAGGCGGGCCACATAGAGGCAGAACGGCAATCTTTAGGAGTCAACGGCTTAGTAACAACCTGTAAGATGCGATGGGGTGGCGGGCGTTCCCCAGTGGACACTAGAAGTGCACTTCTCGTAAAGCATCCCGGTTGGCTTGATACCACTGGATCGTTGTCCGGAGCCCGTCGCGGAGAGAATGCTTGGCTTGGAATCCGATCGCCTGCTTGATACGGCTGACATCCAGGCATCGCCGCGGCTGTCCGTTCGGTTTGGTCTTGTCCCACACAATTCGGCCTTTGTATCCGATTTCGGCGGCGATCATCGTCGCGAGCGCCTTGATCGTGATTTCCTCGCCGGTTCCCAGATTCAGTGGCCGCGGATCGTCGTAGTGTTCAGCGGCAAGCAGAATCCCTTCAGCTGCATCCTCGACATACAAGAATTCCCGCGTCGGCGTTCCATCGCCCCAGAGGACGATCTCAGAGGCTCCACCCTCTTTCGCTTCAGCACATTTGCGGATCAATGCCGGGATGACGTGCGAAGTGTGTAGATCGAAGTTATCGCGGGGACCGTAGAGGTTGACCGGAAACAACGTGATGCCGTTGAATCCATATTGCTGCCGGTAGGCCTGCAATTGGACAAGCATCATTTTCTTGGCCAAACCGTAGGGTGCATTGGTTTCTTCGGGATAGCCTGACCAGATGTCATCTTCCTTGAAAGGGATCGGCGCAAACTTGGGATAGGCGCAAATCGTGCCCAGTGCGACGAATTTCTTGAGACCTCGCTGTCGACCGACTTCGATGAGCTGAGTGCCCATCATGAGATTGTCATAGAAGAACCGCCCAGGATTGGCCTCATTGGCGCCAATGCCCCCCACCCGCGCGGCGAGATGGAGCACCATGTCAGGATTGGTGTCTGCATACAGGCGGCGGACAGCGTCCATCTGCACGAGATCGTACTCACGGCTTCGCGGGGCGACCACCGCCCGGCATCCTTTTGCCCGAAGCTGTTCCACCACAAAGGAGCCTAAAAACCCGGCTCCGCCCGTGACGACCACCCGTTGGTTCGGCCAGAAGGACGCCATGACTAGGGCTTCCACACCCCATGCAAACGTTCATGCTCGGCGGCGAGGTCTGCGTCCACCATCATCGTGACCAATTCATGAAAGCCGACTTTCGGTGCCCAACCAAGTTTTCTCTTCGCTTTGCTCGCATCACCGATGAGCAGATCGACCTCGGTCGGGCGGTAGTAGTGTTCGTCGATCTTCACGTAGGGTTTCCAGTCGAGCTTGACGCGCTCGAAGGCAAGATCGAGCATCTCACGAACGCTATGCGTCTCGCCGGTCGCGATCACATAGTCGTCCGGTTCATCCGCCTGCAGCATCAGCCACATGGCTTCGATGTAGTCGCCGGCATAGCCCCAGTCACGCTTGGCCTCGAGGTTGCCAAGATACAGTTCTTTCTGGATCCCCAGTTTGATGCGAGCCGCTGCCTTGGTGATCTTCCTGGTCACGAATGTTTCGCCGCGACGCGGCGATTCGTGGTTGAACAGAATTCCATTACAGGCAAACAGATTGTACGCTTCTCGATAGTTGACGGTGACCCAATACGCATACACCTTGGCCGCGCCGTAGGGACTGCGAGGATAGAAGGGCGTCGTTTCCCGCTGCGGCACTTCGAGAACCTTGCCGAACATTTCACTGGAAGAGGCTTGGTAGAACTTTGGTTTGAGCCCCGATTCACGAATGGCCTCGAGCAGGCGAATCGTCCCGAGACCGGTGATCTCTCCCGTGTATTCGGGAATATCGAAGCTCACCCGCACGTGGCTTTGGGCTCCGAGGTTGTAAATTTCATCCGGTTGGACCGTGCGAAGAATGCGATTCAAGGAGCTGGCATCGTTGAGATCCCCATAGACCAGGTGCAGACGACGCTGGGGCACGTGCGGATCCTGATAGATGGGATCGATGCGGCCCGTATTAAACGAACTCGAACGCCGGATGATTCCGTAGACCTCGTACCCCTTTTTAAGTAGAAATTCCGACAGATAGGAGCCGTCCTGGCCGGTAATGCCGGTAAGCAGCGCTTTTTTCACTGGGTGTTCTCCTATGTAATTTTGCAATTATGAAACGAATTCGCGGGATTGTCCACGGACTCCGATAACTCATGCGAGGCCAAGTCAACGGTGGGGAAGGCTCGCCGACAGCTCGGCACCACGAACGTAGCGCTCGTGCTGCGCCCGCTCGCAAACCCTCCATGTATTGCGCCCCGTAAGTGAGCACATTACAATAGCCCACGGCAGGGCCGAACACGATAGCCATGAAGGCATGACACAATGACGTCGCGGCGAGCGATCATACTGGCGTTTATGCTCGGGATTACGTTTTTGATCGCGCACACGATCAATGCGGTAATTGCCGAAGCCTTGTTCATGCCTTCCGGAGTTGCAGTGCCGCGGGCGGCGGATCGGGACAGTTCTGCTACACGTTCACCCTCAGCCCTTGCCGAACAGGTGCGCATGAGTGGATTGTTTCCACTCCCCCCGGATCCAGTCGGCGTCGCGACTGTTGGCGGCATGCCTGTCGTCACGGGTGGGGCCCCTCTCCAGCAGCCGCTGAACCTTACGTCGAAGCTCAAATTGCTCGGTATCGTGATGGGAGACCGCGGTGGCGTCTCGGCGATCATCGAGGAGTTGGCCAGCAAGCAGCAGCTATTCCTCAGGCTCCATGATCACATTCCGGACGTTGGCGAAATCATTGAAATTCAACGCAGCGGAATCATGGTTCGTCAGGGCAATTTGCAGGAATTCCTGCCGCTTTCTACGGGACTCTCGGATAAGCCCCCTGGACCACGGGCCGTCTCAACTCGTCCGCCGACCGCTGTGGCTGGAGGACAAATCAAGAAAGTCCTCGACCGCCGCGAAGTGGAACAGGCTTTGAATGACCTTCCCAAGCTCTTGTCCCAAGCCCGTGCCGTCCCGGTGTTAGCGAACGGCGCCATGACCGGGTTCCGCTTGGACTACATTGCAAAGAGTAGTTTTTACGAGAAGATCGGCCTCCAGTATGGAGACGTTCTAAAGCAGGTCAATGGGATAGAGATCAAGGATCCCGGCACCATGCTGTCCTTATTCCAGCAGCTACGCAACGAAAACTCCGTTAAACTCGACCTGTTACGCAATAATCAGCGCACGACCATGATGTTCGAAATTCGTTAACTGTCGGACGTCCAGGTCCTTTCCTCTTTCGTCACGGTCACAGCGGTTCCCTGGGCATCCTCCTCGTCAGGGCCTTAATGCCCGCGCGGCTTGTCAGTGCCGGTGGGACAGGTGTAACTTATGATCTTTCTGGGAGTTACGCAGTCTCGAAGGACAGCCCAGGTGTGGGGCAAACCCTGGATATGGTGAAGGGGATGAACAGACGGTGACCAAACACACGCCGGTGACGAGACCCCTACTCGGAGCCATCCTCGAACAAAAATTCGGGCTTTCGGAAGCCAAGCTGCTCGAGGCCTTGAACCTCCAGCAAACCAAGGGCGGACGCCTTGGCGAGGCGCTGCTCAAGATCAGGGCCCTCGAAGAGGATCTGCTGCTTCAAGCGCTCGCGATGCAATTCGAGATGCCCTGGCTGCCGCATCTCGACGTCGCGCAAGTCGATCATGAATTGATCAAGAAAGTGCCGATTCATTTTGCGCGCCGCTACAGGGTGCTGCCCATGAAAGTCGATGACGGAGCGATCGTCGTCGCCGCCACGGATCCCTTGGAGACCGCGGCCCTTGACGACCTGCGCCTGCTCCTCGGCATGCCGGTCAAAGCCGTCCTGACTACGACGATGTCTCTGATGACGTGCCTCAATCGGGCCTACGACGAGGCCTCGAGTCCCACAGGAGCCGAACAAGTCATGGAGGACATTGCGGCCAGTGAGGATTTGGGCAAGATCGCACATGAACTGGATGAGCCGCAAGATCTGCTGGATGCCACCGATGAAGCGCCGATCATCAGGCTGGTCAACTCGGTCCTCTTTCAGGCCGTCCGTCAGCGCGCCAGTGACATCCACTTCGAATCTTTCGAACGAGGCCTGGTCGTCCGCTATCGTATCGACGGCGTGCTCTACCCCATTCTCACCCCGCCCAAGCATCTTCAGTCGAGCATCATCGCCCGTCTGAAAATCATGGCAGGATTGAACATCGCAGAAAAACGGCTCCCGCAAGACGGTCGCTTCGCCATCCGGACCGCGGGCAAGGATGTCGATCTCCGTGTGTCGGTGTTGCCCACATCGCACGGCGAACGGGTCGTCCTCCGGTTGCTCGAAAAAGAAAACCGGCTGCTCAATCTCTCCGAAATGGGGTTTGCCCCGGATCGCCTGCGCACGATCCAACAGCTGATTCACCTGACCCATGGGATTCTCCTCGTGACCGGACCGACCGGCAGCGGGAAGACGACCACGTTGTATGCCGCTCTGAGCGAAATCAATGCGCCGGACAAGAACATCATCACGGTCGAAGACCCCGTCGAATATCAACTGCTCGGGATCGGACAGATGCAGGTCAATCCCAAGATCAATCTCACCTTTGCCGCCGGGTTGCGTTCGATCCTGCGCCAGGATCCGGATGTCATCATGATCGGCGAGATTCGCGACCGCGAAACGGCCGAGATTGCCATCCATGCCTCGCTCACCGGCCACTTGGTGTTCTCGACGCTGCACACCAACGATGCGGCCAGTGCCGCCACGCGGCTGATCGACATGGGGATCGAACCCTTTCTCGTCGCGTCCTCCGTCGTCGCCGTGCTCGCCCAGCGCCTGATACGGAAGGTGTGTCCTGACTGCAAGCAGTCCTATCAGCCGGACGACGAGGAACTGATCAGGCTCGGGGTAGTGCCGGGGAAAACCAAACCGACGTTCTATCGAGGCAGCGGATGCCCAGCCTGTACGCAGACCGGCTACCGCGGCCGCACGGGTATACATGAATTGCTCGTCTTGGACGACGAAATTCGCCGCTTGATCGGCAACAAGGCCGATGCCGCCGCCATCCGCCAGGCGGCCGTGTCGCGGGGGATGGTGCTCCTAAAAGAGGAGGCCGCAGAAAAAATCTTTGCCGGCATCACGACGACCGAAGAGGTCATGCGCATGACGCAACAAGAGGTCGAGGTTTAGCCGGGATGCCGGTCTATCAATATAGAGGTTACAAGGCCGACGGCGCCGCCGCGACCGGCATCGTCGACGCCGAAAGCCCGAAAGTTGCCCGTCTCAAGCTACGCAAGGACGGCGTCTTCCCCACCGAGATGGCGGAACAGGAAGGCGCGACGCGCGGCATCGTCACCCGGCCGGAGTTGGTATCCGGGGCCAGTACTGGCCGGTCCCAGACTTTGACGGTGACCGACGTGGCGCTGATGACGAGGCAACTGGCCACGCTGCTGGTGGCTGGTCTACCGCTCGTCGACGCTTTAGGCGTGCTCATGGATCAGACAGAGAAGAAAGCCATCAAAGGGCTGATTGCAGACCTGCGGGAAGCCATCCGTGGAGGCGCTTCGTATAGTGCCATTCTCGAACGATACCCACGGGATTTCTCGCCCATCTATGTCCACATGGTGCGCGCCGGTGAAGCCAGCGGCGCCCTCGATCAAATTTTGTTCCGTCTGGCCGAATTTCTCGAAAAACAGCTGGCTCTCAAACACAAAGTCACGAACGCTATCCTGTATCCGGCCATCATGTTGGTCGTCGGCACCCTCGTACTCTTTTTCCTGGTGACGTTCGTCGTGCCGAAGATCACGGCGGTGTTTGCCCATTCCAAGCAGGCACTCCCCTGGCCGACCGTCGTCTTGATGGAAGTGAGCCGTTTTTGTTCGGATTACTGGATGATCTTATTGGGCATGATTCTCCTGGCGATTTGGGGCTTCCGGCGTGTGAAGAAAACGGAAACCGGTCAGGTCATGATGGATCGCTTGCTGCTCAAACTCCCCCTGATCGGTCAGGTGGCTCGCATGGTCTCGATTTCCCGCCTGGCGAGCACCTTGGCCACCATGTTGTCCAGCGGCGTGCAGTTGTTGGAAGCGCTGGACGTGTCGAGACGCGTGATGAACAACCGCGTGCTCGAACAAGCCGTCGAAGAAGCCCGTCAGAACATTCGAGAGGGCGAAACGATTGCGGAACCCTTGAAACGGAGCGGCCAGTTTCCGCCGCTGGTGACGCATATGATCGCGGTGGGCGAGAAGAGTGGCGAGATGGAGGAAATGCTGCGCCGGATCGGGCAGATCTATGACGGCGAGGTGGATCGGGTGATCACCCGATTTACGTCGCTGCTGGAACCGATAATGATTGTGGTGATGGGGGTGATCGTCTTGTTCATCGTCGTGGCGATTCTGCTGCCCATCTTTGAAATGGGTCAAATGGTACGCTAAGCGCGTGGTGCGTGGGTCGTGATGCGCGATGAGTCGTGAAATGAAAGAAGGAGGTATTGCAATGAGGGCAAGAGAACCCGTCGGGGGTGCGCGGGTCTCGACGGAGAAGGACGATGAGCGTCACTCATTACTCGGAGAGGTGGGTTTCACGTTCATCGAGATCATGGTGGTGGTGGCGATCCTTGCCATCCTGGCCGCCCTGGTGGTTCCCCGCATCATGGGACGGACGGACGATGCCAAGCGCACGGCGGCGAAAGTGCAGATCCGGAACATCGAAGGCGCTCTTCAACTCTACAAACTCGACAATGGCGTCTACCCGACCACCGAACAAGGCCTCAAAGCCCTCGTCGAAAAGCCGTCGGTCGGTGTCGTACCGAAGAAATGGAAACTCGGAGGTTACCTTCCCAACATCCCTGAAGATCCATGGGGGAATCCGTACAAGTACCTGAGTCCGGCCCCGGTGCAGCAGGGGCAATATGGTCAGGTCAAAGGCGATTACGAAATCACCTCCTACGCCACCGACGGAGAAGCCGGAGGGGAAGGCGTGAACGCGGATATCAACAACTGGAATATGGACAAAGACTGAGAGCCGATGACCGTTAAGGCTATGTGGCGTTCGCCGGTCGGTTTTACGATGTTGGAGATCATGCTGGTGCTCTTTTTAGTCGTCGGGATGCTCAGCATGGTCATTCCCAGAATTTCAATCGGCGAGGGTCTCGGGAGCAGCGCTCGTAAATGGGTGGGAGCCCTGAAGTCATTTCAAGAACTGGCGATGACGACGCAGAAGACCGTGCGGCTCTACGTCGACATCGACCGTGGCATGTATTGGCCGATGGTCATCGACGGCAAGGAGGAAAAGATTCCACTGGATCCGATTTGGGCGGTGCCGATCGCGTTGCCTGAGACCATCCGGTTTGCCGACGTCCAGGTGGGGGTGACAAGAAGAGAAGCGGGCCGCATGGACATTTTCTTTTATCCGAACGGCCGTATCGACCAGGCGACCGTGCATTTGATGGATGGGCAGAATAACATTATGGGCGTCTTCGTCGAACCAGTGACGTCATTAATACGGCTCACGGACTACCGCATCGACCCGCCGAGACCTATGACGATTCCCGACCGCCTCCGCCCTTTACTTCAGCCGATCACGCCGGGGCTGCGCCCCGGGTTTTCGGCACCTGGCCTCCGACCGGGAGTTCCGGCCGCCGGGACGCAACAAGGAGTTCCGGCCGCCGGTGTGCAACCGGGATTCTCCTCCGGTCCCCCAAAGTAGCCCAGCCTATTCTTTATGGTGATGCGTACGGTCATGCAGCGCCGACGTCTTGAGGGATTCGACTCTCGCGGGTTCACGTTGCTTGAGGTATTGATTGCCATGGCGATCCTAGCCTTGGCGATGCCGATTCTCCTGGGATTACGGAATTGGGATCTCAATCTCCATTCCCGGGCAGCCGACATTACCGCCGCCACGATGCTGGCACAGGAAAAGCTGATCGAAGCCGAATTGCTTCCTCTGTATCCCGTCGGAGAAACCACCGGCGACTTTCGCGATCCCCCTCCCGGCTACCAAATGCCCGCCGAGATCGCCAATCGTGCCCAACGGTATCGATGGAAACGCATCATTACGACGACGGCGCTGCCGGTCGTTCGCGAAGTGAAAATCCAAATTCTCTGGCAGCAAGGGGCGAGCGATGAAGTGCTCGAGGCCAGCACCTATGTCTTTGCACCCACGACCGGATTCTGATGAAGGCTTCACGCTCGTGGAGGTGGTGTTGGCCACCGCGCTCGTCGCGGTCATCGCGGCCATGGTTTTCGGCTCGCTCTATCTGAGTACGGCCGCCATCGACGGCGCCAGGCGTGCGTCGGCACGGGAACAAATCCTCCGGAGCACGTTGCGAATCATGTCCGAAGAACTCACGACGGCGGTGACGGTCCACAACGGACCCTTGATGGGCGTCAACGGGACGCAGGACGGGCAGCCGGCCGACACGCTCGTGTTTAACACTCTTGGACAATTCCGCGGCGGGGATTCGATACAAGAGTCGGAGATGGTGCGGATTCTGTACACCAGAGAAGGCGATCGTCTGCTGCGAATCATCAGGCGCAACATTTATGGCGTGACAGATGAAAGCCTGGACCAATTCGAACTGGCAAAGTTCGTCAAAGGCTTTAACATTCGGTATTTCGATGTGCAGGCGAACGCCTGGACGGACGAATGGGACGGTCGCACCAGAACCTCTCCACCTACTGCGATTCTTATTGAGCTGGCCTTGACTCAGGACGGTGAGGAAGACGTGCGCACGTTTCGCCAATGGGTCTCGATCGGGGTGAAGTCATGATCGCTCGCCTGTCTTGGCCGGCGACCTTCGCACTCAAGAAGGAGCCCGTGGCCTGGGTCGTGGCCGGCCTCGCGAGTCTGCTGTTTTTTTTGTTCCTCACCTTCCCGTTTAAGACTCTGCAAGCGAGAGTCCTCGCCGAGCTGGTCAGAGCGACCGGGTGGGACATTCGAGCGACCGATTGGTCTCCGGCGCTTCCGCTTGCAGTTGAATGGCGTGATCTGACGTGGACCAAGCCGGGGGGGGCCAGCATACCTGTTCAATTGATGCGGCTCAACGTCGGCGTGCTTGGGTTATTGATGGGACACCAGTCTGTGGATGCGCTCATCCAATTTCCCGGCGGCGGCCAGCCGGGCACCGGCAGAGCGACGGGAACCGTCAATGCCTCGTCGTGGTCGTTTGTCGGTCCGCTGTCCATCAAGGCTCACGCGCATCAGGTGGATCTGGCCACCGTCATCAAACCCTATGTCTCAAGGGGACTGCTGCAGGCCGATGTCCTGCAGCGGTGGGAGAATCGCGGCAAGGAAGGGATTGCCTTCAAGGGCGACGGCTCCTGGAAGGTCGAGATCAAGGACTTGGTGCTCGAGCGGATTCCGGTGGGACCGGCCGCCATCCCGTCGTTGAACTTTTCGCGTGTGACGGCCGCGCTGACCTGTCACGACGCGGTGTGCGATATCACGGATTTCAAGGGCGACGGACCGGACGGGACGATCACTGCCCAAGGCCGCCTGCTGCTTCGGCAGCCGGTTCAGGCAAGCATGCTTGAGGTGACGGTAACGGTGTTAGCGGGGGCCGGATGGGCCCAAAAGGCCGCGAATCTGCCGATTCCTCCGCTTCCCCCTGGGACGCCGCTGACCGTAAAACTTGGCGGTCCTGTCGCAAATCCCAAGCTAACCCTGTAAGATACGACCGTCCATGCGGCCCTAGGAGTAACGCTCATACCATGGTTGCCGAGTGCGTGGGGTTAGATATCGGTCAGACAGCCATCAAGGCTGTCCGGTTTCGTCGCCGTTTGTCCGGCCGTGAATCCGTTGAGTATTTCCATCTCCCGTTACCCTATGGCAAGCCGGGCCAGGCCGAACCGGCCCGTCTGGCTGGACAGCTGCGTAATTTCTTGTGGCAAAACGGACTCTATGGAAGCGGTGACATCGTCACGGCCCTCCCCTGCCAGGATCTCTTCATTCGCACATTGTCGTTCCCGTTCCGCGATTCCGCGAAACTCGAGCAAGTGGTCCCCTTCGAAGTGGAAAATCTCATTCCAATGGCTATCGATGAGGTGGCCATGGGAAGCATCGTGCTCCCGCCCAAGGGTCAGGTTGGAGCCATTCAAAAGGCCAAAGGGGCCGACGTCCTGATCACGGCGGCGCCGAAAGACAAGGTGGCCGAGCATCTGAAATTCCTTGCCGCCGCCGATTTAAAGCCGGCCGCCGTCGGGGTCGATGGCATGGCGCTCTATTCCGTTACGAAGTTCTTGCAAGAAGAAGGCGCGCATGTCCCCGGGGATCTGGCGATCATCGACGTAGGCGCCACGAAGACCACATTATGCCTGATTCAGGAAGGCCGGCCTGCCCTCCTCCGCACCGTGTTGTGGGGTGGGAATCATCTGACGCAGGCGCTGGCCGTTCGCTATGCGTGCAGCTTCGCGGAAGCCGAACGGCGCAAACGCGCAATGGCCGCCCAGGAGGTCGACGCCTGGTTGGAGCCCTTACTCAAGGAGTTGAGGGTTTCACTGCACGCGTATGAAGGCGCTGCCCATCAGCGACTGTCGCACTGCTGGGTCTCCGGCGGCGGCTCCAAGCTCCGCGAACTCAGCGGGCACCTTGCCCATGAGTTGAGTCTGACACCGGTCGGTCCCAGACAAGGATTTGGTGCCAACTGTCCACGGGCGTTTTCGATCGCTTTCGGACTGGCCATCCATCCCAAGGTCGTCAGGCCGCGCTGGAAGCCCAAGGCGATCGGCTCGAACCTTGGACTGGATTTGACGGCCGCCGCCGATGCCGCCTCGGCACGAACCGGTGAATCGCGCCAGGACCGCCGTCTGGCTCTTTGGGGCGGAATCATTTTGGCGGTGCTGGCGCTCGTCGATCTTTCGGTCCGCGTGTGGGTCAAGCAGTCCACGCTGACGCACGTGAAAGAAGGGCTTCACGCCCAATACGTCCAATCCTTCGGCGAAGGGGCATCGCCCGGAGAAGAGCTCGACGTGGCCCGCTATCGGGTGGCCCAGGTCGACAAGAGCCTGTCGGTTATTGACCGCAGCCGCAATAACGTGCTGGCGAACCTCTCCGATCTGGCGAAATCATTGCCGCCAGGCATTCCCTTGACGATCCGAGAACTGACGGTGGAAGGGGTGGCGGTTCATCTCGAGGCGGAAACCAATTCGTTCGATTCCGTGGAAAAAATCAAGCAAGCGTTTGCGGCAAACCCCCTGTTCCAGGGTGTGTCCGTCACGGATACGCGCGTGGGTGCCGCAGCCAACCAGGTGGTCTTTCGCCTGACGTATACGGTGGAGCGATCATGATCTCGCTGCTTCAAGAACGCTGGCGACATCTGGCGGCCAGGGAGCGCATGATCGTGATGATCGGCGCTGCCGTGGTGCTCGGTAGCCTCTTGTTCCTCGTGGTCGTGGATCCCCTGCTGGCACGAATCGATAAGCTTGAACGACAAACCACGAGAAAATCCAAGGAACGCGTAGAGCTCGCCGGTCTGGCTGCCGAGTATGCGGCCAAACAGGCCCGTGTTGCAAAGCTGGAGCAGCGTCTGCCGAACGGTGATGGTCAATTCTCTTTGCTGGCGTTCATGGAGGAGGCTGCGGCCTCCGTGCAAATCCGCGAGCGCATCGTCGGCATGCAACCACAGCAGGGTACGACGCAGCATGGGTATCAGGAAACCGCCGTCGATCTGCGTCTTGACGGGGTCCAGCTGCCCCAATTACTGGCTCTGCTCGTGGCACTCGAGCAAGCGCCCTACGACGTGCAAGTGCATCATCTTCAGATCAAGCCCAAGTACGACAATCCCGTCAACCTCGACGCCACCCTCCGAATCGTGTCTTACGCGAAAGCGTAGATCAGTTCGATGATGTTCTACGAGTGAAGTGACTTCCATGCAGGATGGTCAAAAAGACCGTCTATCTCACCCTCCCGACCCCGGCGCGTCGAGACGCGCCGCTCCGCGCACGGCCGAGCGAGCAAAGGGCCGTGATGAGCGAGGCGTCGCCTTGCTCCTCGCCATCCTCGTTCTCGCGCTGCTGGTCGCGCTGATTCTCGAGTTCGACACCGACGCGCGTCGGGAGTATCGCGAGGCGGCCGCCTTCCGCGACAACTTTAAAGCCACGGTCCTCACGCGGGCTGCCGTTCAAGCAGCGCGCGCGGTGTTGCAGCAGGACCATCTGCGCGACAAGCAGATGGGGCAGATGTACGATGCCACAACGGATCTCTGGGCGTTTCCCATCACGAAGTACGCGATCGGCGACGGATTAATGTCGGCCCAGATCGAAGACGAACGGAGCAAGTTGAACTTGAATGACCTCGCGGCTTCCGGCGACCCGAATACCAAGAAAACGAAGGTGCTCAGAGTGAAACGGCTGTTCACACTCTTGCAGTTGAATCCCGATCTGGTGGATGGGATCGTTGACTGGGTAGATGCCGACGACATTCCGGAGGCGGCCGGCGCCGAGTCGGTCTATTACCAGGCATTGCGCCCCTCCTATCGCGCGGCCAATGCGCCTCTGCAGACGCCCCGTGAACTCCGATTGATCAAAGGCATGACGCCAGAGATTGTCGACAAGTTGCTTCAATACGTCACAGTGTATCCCCAAGATGGAGAAAGCCGTATCAACGTCAATACGGCCGACCTGCTGGTCCTCCAGGCACTCGATCCGAGGATTTCTCAATCGACGGCGGGTGAAATCATCCAAAGCCGCCCGTACAAAACGATTTACGAACTGGATCGGGTCTCCAGCGTCGCCGATATCATGCGAGAGCTTCGCCCCTTGGGTCTGTACGAAGTCAAAAGCAACATCTTCTCCGCCCGCATGTCTTTGACCGTAAACGATACCACCAAATCAGGCGTTGTCGTGCTGCAGCGAGACGAGGCCACCGGCAACAGCAC
>DATIGH010000183.1:0-6877 GCA_035454845.1 Nitrospira sp. | reverse complement strand
GGAAAGGTTCGCGAGGATAAGAACGTGAACTCCGGCTACGATGCGGCCAAGGACGAGTATGTGGACATGATCAAGGCGGGCATCATCGATCCCACGAAGGTTTCGCGCACGGCGCTACAGAACGCCGCCAGCGTCGCGGGCCTGATGCTCACGACCGAGGTCATGATCACCGAAATCCCTGAAGAGAAGAAGGAACCGATGGGCGGTGGCCATGGCCACAGCCACGGCATGGAAGGGATGTACTAAAACAGCTAATAGCGTTAGCTGGTAGCAGGAAACAAAGGCCGGATGGTGAACGCCATCCGGCCTTTTGCCATTTTTTAGCGTAACAACTACCGGTGCACCTGCTGTCGCAGTAAGTTATGATAGCCACACGCTATACGCCATCAGCTATCAGCGCCCCGAATAGTATGATCGTCGAAGTCGAATCCAGCGAGAACTGCGAAGCCAGCTTTTTCGCCCGGTTCAAAGAGGCAGGTCCCGCCCGCCCGGTCACTCAAGTGCGGCTCTACGATCGGAACCCTGCTGGTGAGTGGTATTGGGTCACCGGGTGGAGCGACGATGCTGAAACGCCCGCCTGTCCCGCCTACGCGCAACGCGTCGAAGACTCCGGTGCCGGGCTGGCACATCTCGTCTACGGCGGCATCAACGGTCTGCGCTTCAAACCCGTCACTGTAGACGAACCGTGGAGCCTCGGGAGCGTTCATCAGTGGGGTGAAACGCATCTCTCGCTCTCGAGCGAACACGATCTCCGCTATGCGTCCTAAACTGATCGGCCAGTTTGCATTACCTTTAGGGTGGCTTTGAGGAGCGGCGACGCCTGCGAGTCATAAAAAAACGATCGAAAGAGGTCATGGACGATTTTCGTGTGTGAGCGCAAATCGGCCTGAAAACGGTTGACGGACGTCGCCCGATCAGTGACTTCATAGCCGGAACGGATGGCACACCGCTCCAGTTCCTGCGCCTCGTCGGGCAAGGAGTGCGTCTGTAAATCATGCACCATCTGGAGTTTGTGTTCGACATCGCGCAGAAATAAATAGGCGGCCGAGAGCGCGTCGTGATCCTTCACCGGCAGCAATTTCTTGATGGCGAAGGCCTTCAACGAGCCGAGCGTGCTGCGGTCGAGCAATCCTGGTGCGGCCCTGCCAGCCAGCACTTGAATGGTCTGCACCAGAAATTCGATCTCGCGGATCCCGCCGGTGCCGAGCTTGACGTTGCGATGTTCGTGCCCTCGATCAGCCATCTTGGCATCGATCATTTCTTTCACCGTCCGCACATCTTCGATGACAGTCATGGCGCCGGCCACACAGGGCTTGCCTCCGCCGCGCCCCAGGATGAACGGCTTCACAGTCTTTAGAAATGCCTTGCCGACCTCCGTAGCTCCGGCCACGGGCCAGGCCTTGAGCAGCGCCAGACGCTCCCAGATCTGCCCTCGCGTCGCGTAGTAATTTCGATAGTCGTCCAGCGAACGGGCGAGTTGTCCCACCGACCCCTCCGCCCGAAGGCGCAGGTCGACGCGGAAGACGTATCCCTCCTTCGTCGGCTCGCTCAACGCTTTTGTGAGCTCCCGTGAGAGAATCTCAAAATATTCCTCATTCGAAATGCCGGCGGCCACCAGCCGGGCGACGGGTCGTCTCGCTGTCGTTCGCGTCTCACCTTCATGAGACGCATACACGTAGATCAAATCAACATCTGAGCTGTAATTCAGCTCGTGGCCCCCGAGCTTTCCCATTCCGATGACCGCGAAACCTGTTTCCGTCCAAGTCCCCTGCCGATTTCTGTGCATGGGACGGCCATATTGCTGCCGTAGGTTGGCATCGACGATTTCATAGGCCGCATGGATCAAGAGTGCGGCCAGATCGGACAGGGAAGCCATGGTCTCGGACACATCGGCTAATCGCAGCAAGTCGCGAACGCCGATTCGAAGCATCTCGCGCCGGCGAAACCGGCGAAGTACGATCAGCTTCAACTCTTTCGCGGTGAGACGGCTCAATTGCTTGTTCAACGCCTGCGCAAGGCCCGCCCTGCTCGACGGCTTCGAGAGGACCTCCTCTTCGGCCAGCCAGTAGACCAGCATGGGATCCCGGATGATCGTAAAGGCAAGGGAATCGCTGTTGCCAAAAATCGTGGAGAGCAGATCGAGCATCCGAGGAGAGCTGCGCAGGTAGTCAAGAAACGTCGAGCGCGTGACGTTCTGAAGCAGCCGTTCCCAGTGGTTGAGCGCCTGATCCGGATCGGCGGTGCGCGCAATTGACTCCATGAGGATCGGCAGAATCGCAACAAGCTGGTGACGTTCATGCGGGTCGCCAGCCATGGCCTGCAAATTACGGTCGGCCTGCTCGACATCCGCCACCCCGTAAGCCGTGAGGATGCTGCGCACATCCTGCGGATCACGTTCCGACGCCAGCAGCAGCGGTGTAGGGTCCGGCTTGTTTGATGGTGGCATTGGAAGGCGCTGTTGTTTCGTTTTCCAGAATGGTGCTGGTTTGTGCGACTGCTTCTTAGCCAAGAGGCCCTCGTCAAAGGGCAGGCACCGGCCGGCGCCGGAGCCAGTCCCTTCATAGCGTCTTTCGGACATCAGGATGGTCAAAAGGGTCGTAGGCAAGGCCGCAGCGAGCGAAGCCCCGAGGCATACGTTGTTCTGTATGTCGAGCCGCTAAGCGATGCGAGAACGCAGCGGACGGCCCTTTTCACCATCCTGCCGCGCGGCATTATACTGTCAGTAGAGATTGCGCACAACGAACACTCCTGAGATATACTGACGCCCCCATGACCACATCCGACCGCGAACAGTTTATTCAAGCCCTCACGCCGCTCTGCACTGATGTTCCAACCGATGTTCTTCGTGACTTCGTGATGCGGATGGACGCGGAGTATCTGGGCCGGTTCCCGGTGCCGACAATCGGGCAGCACATCCGGTTGGCATCGACGCTGACGCCGGATCATCTTTGTGAATGCTCCATCACCGGACCCATCGACGGACATTTCGAGCTGACGGTCGTCGCCTATGACTACTTTGCCGAATTTGCGACCATTTGCGGTCTACTCTCGGCATTCGGCCTGAACATCGAGGAGGGACAGATCTACACGTTTACGGAGGCAGCGGTTTCGCACCAGCCAGCGAGAACGTCCTACGGAGAGGGCCCGCGTCAGCGACCGAAGCTGCGCCCGGGGTTGAGCCGAAAAAAGATCGTGGATGTCTTTCGTGTCCAACCAGTCGCCGACGCCTCGTTCACCCCTGAAGACCAAGCCCACTTTGTCGCAGAACTCCGTTCGTTGATCGGCCTGCTGGACGAACGCCAATTCGAAGAAGCCCGGCATACGGTCAATCGTCACCTCGTGGAACATCTAGGCAAACGGCGAGGCTCGTTCAGCGGTCTGCTGCATCCGGTGAAGATCACCTTCGACAACAGCCAATCGGCGACTGACACGATCATGGATATCCGCTCGGACGACACGCCGGCTTTTCTTTACGCCTTTGCCAATGCGCTGGCGATGCGGAATGTATACATCACCAAGGCACGCATCGATCTGGAAGGCGGCAAGCTGCATGATCGTTTTGCCGTCCGCAACCGCTATGGCCAGAAGTTGACCGATCCCGCCGAGCAGCAGCACTTGCGCCTGACGGCCGTCCTGATCAAGCAGTTCACCCATGCGCTCACCTGGGCACCGGACCCGACCAAGGCCCTGGAAGCGTTCGATCAATTTCTGGATCTCACAGTGCAGGAGACGAAAGGCAAGGCCCGAGAGGAAGCTCTCGCATTCCTCAACGACAAAAAAACCTTTCCGTTGTTGGCCCGACTCCTCGGGGCGAGCGATTTTCTCTGGGAAGACTTTCTCCGCCGTCAGCACGACCACCTCCTGCCGCTGCTTCACAACTACCGTGACGCGCCTCTCATCACGCCGCGTGCGGTGCTCACGAAGGCGCTTGACCGCGTGGTGAATCGCGGGAAAGACGATGCCGGCCGCAAAGATGCGTTGAATCGCTTCAAGGACCAGGAACTGTTCCGCATCGACATGAAACACATCGTCGAGCCTGGCACGAGCCTGGCCGACTTTTCGCTCGCACTGACCCAATTGGCGGAAGTGATCGTCGAGCGCAGCCTGAAGGATTGCCAGACCAAACTCAATAAGACGTATGGCGCACCGCAGCTAGCAAGCGGTAAGCCATGCCCCTTTGCCATCATGGGGGCAGGAAAATTCGGCGGACGCGAGTTGGGCTATGCGTCGGATATCGAGGTGTTGTTTGTATACGGCGGCGCCGGCCGCACGAACGGCAAAGCCGCCATCGAGAACAGTGAATACTTCGAACGCCTCGCGCAGGAGTTGCTGCAATGGATCGAAGCCAAACAGGAAGGCATCTTCCATCTCGATGTCCGCCTGCGTCCTCACGGCGGGAAAGGTGTACTGGCCAATCCGCTCGATGAAATCACCACCTATTACAGCGAGCAGGGACTGGCTGCGCCGTTCGAGCGGCAGGCCATGATCAAGCTTCGCCACGTCGCGGGCAATGCCGCGCTCGGCAAACAGGTCGAGACCCATCGGGACCGCTATGTGTATAGTGGCGCGCCTTGGGATCTACCGGCCGCCCTCGACTTGCGGCGAGAGCAACTTAAGCAGCTCGTCGAACGCGGAACGGTCAATGCGAAGCTGAGTCCCGGAGGTGTGGTCGATATCGAATACGCCATTCAATACCTCCAGCTCATCCATGGCCATCGTCACGCGGTCCTCCGCACGCCCAACGCCATGCAGGCGCTCGCCGGGCTCGTTGAATGCGGAATTGTCGCCAGGCACGACGGAGACAACCTCCGCCGCGCGTATCTGTTCATCCGGATGCTGATTGATGGACTTCGCATGGTCCGTGGCAACGCCAAAGACCTGGTCCTTCCGCCGGCCGAATCAGACGAGTTCATTTTTCTGGCTCGCCGCGTCGGCTACACGACCGACGACTGGCAGGCTGGAGCGCGGCATTTGAAGACGGATATAGAAGAGCATATGGGGAAGGTGAGGGAGTTTTGGGAAAGGACATTTGGAAGGTTGTGAGAACTGGGGAGGATCCAGGTGCGCCGGCTCCGCGACGGCTGAAAACGCATGACGCTAAACGCCTCGGCTCTGTAAACTCGGTCCGTTGTCACATTCGTCAACGGACCATCACACATACAGAGCCGTCGCTGGCGCGACCGGCATTCAACGTCATGCCAGCCGTCGAAGTCGCCGGCCGACCCGGATCCTCCCACCCTGCCTGGAGAAGAAGTGCGAGCAAGCTTGGAAGGAGCATTGGTAGATGGGCGGGTCCTGCCGCTGACCAGCCCAGTCGGCTTCGCACCCCGCCCGGTGTGGGAAGGTTTGGGCAGCCCGTTGGTCTCCTTTGCTCGCCCAACGCGCACACCCAGAAGAGGAAGGAGGTGGATGGTCACCTGGCGCTCCAGCGATGGGTAAGCCGCATGGCTCTGTCGCTGCTTGGCTCCGCAAACTTGTTCCGTCCAGGACTTGCGTCCGAACGGACCTTCGAACGCTGCGTCTCGCCATCGCTTACGCGACCGCAGCGGCAAAGCCATGCACCCATCGCAAGTCGCCATAGTCGACCATCCACCTCCATACGAACGTAAGACGAGCGTGCTTGGAAAGGACAATGGTAAGGGCGCGTCTCGGCGCGGCCTGGGCGGGTGACAAAGTTCGCGCACGTCCCGGGTTAACGATTGCAAGGCACTCGGTGGGTGGGCGGGTGTAAAAGCGTGCGCAGGGTCCGGGCGGGAATGTTCGCGCAGTTGGAGACCAATCGGGCCGCCCTAGAATACGGGGGAGAAGTCGGAACGCTGCGGGCGCTTGGTGAAGGCCGCGTCCAGGGTAATCGATTGCAAGCAATCGGTGGGTTGGATGGGTGAAAAAAGTGCGGCCGGGCGGGCGGGTGAGAAAGACGCCCAGGTCAGCGTCACCCGCCTGAAAGGCAGATCCTATGCCTTGGGAGAGATAGACGTTACAGCAAGCTCGGAAGGAGCATTATAGATGTCACAGACAAGGCACCCCTCTCTCACCTACCTCGGGAGAGAGATGCACACGCAAGCTAGGAAAGAGCAATATCAAAGTGAAGGCGCTGCTGCACACTGACGCTCATAGGCCCGCAGCCCTCGTCGGGGTTAGGAACTGTGAATGCTGGACACTCTTAAGGTCATCGCTGCAACAGCCACTCTTATTGGAATCATCTCCGGTTTATTAGAACGCTGGTATGCACCCGATACCTTGGTCACCGAGCAATCGCCCAACTATCCGGAGTTCTTGAAGTGGATAGCTGGCTGTTGGCCTCTCTCGGGGCGATTGCATATATTGTGATCGATTACTTTGGGAGAATGTAGCGAACCATCGAGAAGATTGGCGTCAAGAGACCAATTCTCGGTGCGCGCCCAGAGTGACAGACCTCTTCACGTGAATAAGGAGCTAGAAACTGATGCGAGAAATGCTCACGGTCCTGTCCATCCTACTCCTGTCAGGTTGCATCAATATCACGAACGAGCTTCAGCCGAGCAATCCAGACGTCCAAGGTATCCTGATCGGAGAAGACTGCACACCTGTTGTTCTTGGTCTCGGACTCGGGACAAACACCATTGAGGGAGCAAAAAAAGACGGAAGGTTACTGGGAGAGGCGGGGGAATTTCGCTCGCGCATTAAACTCAATGATCGGACCCCTATTAACCGAGTACGCACTATTCAAATGACCGATTTCTATGTATTGCTGGTTGGTTCGAGCTGCATCCAAGTGATCGGCGAACCGTGAGTCGACCACGACCATTCTCAGGCGTTACATGGTGGCCAAGACGAAGCGGAGGAGGCCTGAGAAGTTTTCCGTTTGGGCAGAGGGCATGAGCCGATTGACCTGTAG
>DATIGH010000182.1:0-5902 GCA_035454845.1 Nitrospira sp. | reverse complement strand
TTGACGTCATATCGTTCGGCGATTGGGTACAGATGCGAGAGCACGAGCCGGCCCACACCGGCTTCATGCGCCACCTGGCCGCATTGGCCGGCATGCAAGTGGACCGGATTCGGGCGGCTGGCAGGGAAGGAACAGTCCAGCACCGCGAGATCGGCATCGCCGCAGAGCCGCACGAGAGGGGCGCAATATTGGGAATCGCCGGAATAGGCGAGTGCGCTTCCTCGGTATTCGAGACGATAGCCCAGGCAATGCAAGCCGGGGGCATGCAGGACGGTTTTGGGCACGATTTTGGTCGCTCCGATGCGGATCGCACGATCCTCGAGGTCCCGATACCGTACGGGAAACGGCGCTTGATCAAATCCGGGCAACATCCCAAACATCGTGCGGAACAGCTGGCTCGTCCCCCGCGGCCCCATTACGGTCAAAGGTGGCCGTGTCCCACCCTCGAATTTGGCAAAGATGATCTCGTCAAACAGATACGTCACGAAATCCGACCAGTGATCGGCGTGATAATGGGAAAACAGGATGTGCGTGATACGGTGTCGATTCACTCCCGTCTTGACGAGATTCATCAGCGTACGGGGACCGAAATCCAGCAAGATGAGTTGGTCGGTCTGGACGAGATAGCCCGCTGCGGCCCTCGTCGGATGAACATTGGTCCCGGATCCAAGAATCGTAAGATGCATCGGTCTCAGGCTTGGCCGTTTTCCCTCGCTTGAAAGCTGTCGCGCATCCGGATCAGCAACCGGCGGACGGTTTCGACTTCTTGCTGTGACAGCGCTCGTTCGAAGAAGGGCCGGATGAACGCAATGTGAGCCGCAAAAACTTTTTGAAACAGGGCATGCCCCTTTTCGGTCAACCTGATCTTCGTGCGCCGCCTGTCGCCGGCGACGGGTTCCCGTCGGATGAGTCCCTTCCTCGCGAGCCGATCGAGGACCCCGGTCAATGTGCCTTTCGTGACGAGGGTCTGCGACGACAGTTGGGAGCATGTGAGCCCCGTCGTGTCGCCGAGCGTGACGATGACGTCGAATTGAGAGGGCGTCAGGCGCATCGAGCGGATATGGCGGTTGTCGATGCGGGAAAATGCGTTGTAGGCTTCGACCAAGGGACGCAGCACTTTCAGGTGAGGATCGTCTTTCAGATTCGGCAGTTCCATCCAGAAGTTTGCAGAATAGAGCGAATGCATACGAGCGTCAAGCCTGTGGCCTCGTTGACGCCATCGTCGTGGGGCTCCTATCATGCCTAACGTATGATGCGACATGCATCGGGACAGGCCAACCTCACCGCCATCGCGGTATTGCTTGGAATCATCATCACCGCCGTGTGGGTGTGGAAACGGCTGTCCCTGGAAACACAGGACTATCTCATCGATCAAGCCATTCCCGTTGCGCTGCTTGTAGCGGTCTGTCTGGTCCTCGTATGGGTGATCGTCCGCACGGTGCAGGCGCGTAAGCGCCGCCTGAGCCGCCGGGCCACACTGCTGGCGCGTTTTTCGGGCGAAATCTCTCCGGAACAGCGATTAGAAACGGCGTTTGCCTTAATCGAGGTCAATAACTATCGCATCGAGGGACTGGAGTCCGCTGTACCGGCGCTCAAAGAGTTGTTTGCCACCACCTTGCATCGCGCGGTCGGCGATAAACAGCATCGGATACGAGGGATGGCGGCCAGCCATCTGGGCGTCTTGCAGGATCTGAGCGTCGTTCCCCTGCTGGTCAAAGCTCTCGACGACGATCACGCCTATGTTCGTTCCTGCGCAGCACTGGCGCTCGGACGGCTCCGCGCGATAGAGACCAAGGAGCGCTTGTTAACGGTCATGAAGGATGATTGGGATCAGACGGTACGAAGTCGGGCCAAAGAAGCGCTGGAAAGGATGGGCGCGTGAAAGAGGTCCAAGTGGATGGTCGCTTCTGCTGCGGCGAGGGGTGAAGCCGCATGGCCCTTATTCCTGTTTCGGGTCCTGTCGTCGACCAGCCCAACTGTCCTCGCACCCCGCCCGGTGTGGGGCCCCGCTGCGGGCAGTCGGGCGCCCAGGTCGACGCCACCCGAAACCGCGATAGGGCCATGCATCTACTGCAAGTCGCATAAGGCGACCATCCACCTTAATCAATCAGGCCTCGCCAATCAAAGGCGCCCTGCCCCGCGGTCTGAGTAGGAGGGTGAAAGATGGGGAGAAGAGAATTAGGCGGGTTCGTCAGCTATTATTGATCGGTCCAGGTGATTACGGTGATTTCCGGTCGGCAGTTCCAGCGAAAAGGCAGGAAGGACCAGCCGAGGCCGCGATTGACATACAGACGATGACGGCTATTGTCATGTCGTCCTGAAATACGGCCTCGACAGCCGGGAGGAAGCCAGAAGGTCGGGACACCCGAGATTTGCCATTGACCGCCGTGGCTGTGCCCGCACAAAATCAGGTCGACGGCATGGTCTTCATCCAGCATGTCGAGGATGTTGGGCGCGTGGGCCAAGAGCAGCGTAAAGCGGTGTTGAGCCGGCGGAGGAATGCATCGAAGATCGGCGCGGTGAAGTGATGGATCGTCGACGCCGACGATCGCCAGTTCACCGCTCCCGGCGGAAATGAATGTGCTTTGATTGATGAGCAAGGTGATTTTATGCCGATCTGCGAGCTCGGCATACTCGGCAAGCGGCACCCCGCTGTAATGGTCATGATTGCCCAGCGTGATGAATACCGGGGCAATCTCCCGTAGACGCGCCAGGAATTGAAAAAGGGGGGGGACCCCTTCAGGCACGTTCAACAGATCTCCGGTGATGAAAATCCAATCGGGACGGAGATCGCGCACGGCGGAAATGACTTCCTCATGGCGGGGTTGATGCCGATCCACGTGCAGATCGCTGAGCTGTACCGCCCGGCGCCCGGCAAGTGGTCCATGCACGTGATAGAGGTGTGTGACTTCGTGCCGGTCCAAGCCCATTTCCCAATGGGGGAAAAGACGAAAAAATCGATAGAACGGCTCGCTGAGCGTATGTCCGATATACGTACGGGCACGGTCCGGCCAGGAGGAGATGCGTCTGATCATTTCATGACCCGATCCAGTTCGGCCCGGTCATGCGCGGTCACGCGATAGCCTCGGTCGTAGAGGGTACTCATGCCCTGCATGACTTCCTCAAGGTTCCTGGCCCGGTACCACTGGTCAAACCGAGCGGTTAATGTCGCACCAGCCGCAGGTGGCGGCGTGGCGGCATCGTAGGCGAGCGAAATCGAATGAAATAGATCCCGAAGCTCAGCGGCATTGTACTGCTGATCGTCGTTATGGTCCGCGACCAACGCGAACTCATAGACGGTCAAACTGACGGACAACGAGGTTTGTTTCTTGGCGAAATCATCTCGTGCGGTCTCCATGCCGCCGGGATAGTAGCGGGGGCAATCACGTTCCGGCTCGAGACCAATCGGAAGGCGCCAGGCAATGCCCTGCGGGGCCGCGGGAGGTGCTTTCTTTGATCCTTTGTAAAACCATGAAAGACAGGTGCTCGCCTGTGCGAAGGCTTCCTTGTCGATGCTTACTTGCTTGGCGATGTGGCGCGTGAACGTGGGGAAGACGCCGTTGTCCACGACAAGCGCACTGCGCGCTTCTGTTTCCATGGCGGCCGATAACAAGACGGCCAGCGTGGCGGCGGGTATCGTCGACTGAGGACCCATCATGTCGAGTATATCATGGAAGCACAGGAAGCCCGAGCAGTCGTATCGCAGCCGTATCTAACCGGTGCCATAACCGGGATCGGCGGACGGATCCGTTCCGAACCCGAGGATTTCCGCGTCGACGAGCGGCCACTCTATCTGCCGTGTGGCGAGGGCGAGCATCTCTATATCAAGGTGACCAAGCGACTGCTGTCGACGCCTGATCTGGTCCGACGCCTTTCATCGACCGTCGGCGTGAAAGTGCAGGGCATCGGCACCGCGGGCCTGAAAGACGCCAGGGCCGTCACGACTCAATTCCTCTCTCTGCACGGCGTGGCGGAGGAGCGCATCTCTCGCCTGAAAACCGATGAGCAGATGTTGGCGATCGAGGTGCTGGGGCGTCACCGGAATCGTTTGCGCCCGGGACATCATGCGGGGAACCGGTTCCGACTGGTCATCCGCGACGTAAACGCAGGAGCGAAGGAGGCGGTGCCGGCGATCCTCCATGAACTATCCCGCCGGGGCGTCCCGAACTACTTTGGTCCGCAACGTCAAGGAAAGAGCGGCGACAACCATCGCATCGGCGCGGCGCTCCTCGCCGACCCCTCTCAACGAGAGCGAATGAGTCGCGCCAAGCGGATCTGGTACCTGAACACCTTTCAATCCCATCTCTTCAATCAAATTCTGGCGCGTCGAATCGATCGTCTCGATCAAATGCTTGCCGGCGATTGGGCCATGAAAATGGACAACGGTGCCTGCTTCCCAGTCGAAGACCCTTCACGTGAGCAGCCGCGCGCAGACCGGTTCGAGATCAGCCCCACTGGGATTCTCTTCGGTTCGCGGGTCTCCTGGGCCGCTGGTGAGCCGGGCGAGATCGAACGGGCCGTCAGTGTCGAACAGGGATGGACCCCGGAACGTCTCATCGAGGCGGCCAGGGCCTGTGGATTTCGTGGGGAGCGCCGCTCGCTGCGGGCGCTGTTGGCCGACCTGGAATGGACGCTCGACGGAACCGTGCTCACGCTGGCATTTAGTCTGCCTCCGGGCGCCTATGCGACAAGTGTGCTGCGTGAGCTCATGAAAACCTCGCACGTGGCGTGATATGGCTGCTGAACCACGACAAGCCGCATGGAAGCCGGCGATTCCTTCGGTGCGTGATAGAATCAGCAAAGGGGTCTACCCATGGCTGCTGCCCAAGAAACCGTCCTTCTGAACGGACACATCATTGATTCGCTGATTCTGGCGAAAGTGCTGGATACCATCCTGATGATGGGGGGAACGTTCGATCTCGAGGAAGTTTCGATTGGGAAAACGCGCAATGAATCCTCACGCGCGCGAATTGTCGTGCGAGCCGGTTCTGCAAAGCTGTTGTCCGATATTCTCCAGGCCATTCAACCGCACGGGGCGTCTGTCGAAGGGGAATCGGATTGTGACTCCAGCCCGGCGCCTGCTGATGGCGTTTTCCCAGATGATTTTTATGCCACGACCCATTTGCCGACTCAGGTCAGGCTCGAGGGACAGTGGATCGACGTGGAAGACATCGAAATGGACCTGGGCATCGTCGTGGACCGGGGCAGGTCCCTGGCGCGCGCAGTGCCGATGGCCGGCGTCACCCGGGGTGACGCGGTTGTGATCGGACGCAGCGGCATCCGCGTGACCCCCTTGCAGCGCCCGCAGGAGCACGATGTCTTCAGTTTCATGGAGTCACAGGTATCCGCCGAGCGGCCCCACGGCCACATCATCGCCGATGTGGCGAAACGGATGCAGGTACTGCGCGCAGGGCATCGGGCGGGCAAGTCCGGCTGCAAGGTATTGGTGGCGGGAGGGCCGGCGATCATCCATGCGGGGGGACGCGACGCCTTGACATGGCTGATCGATGAGGGATTCGTCCACGTCCTGTTCTGCGGCAATGCGCTGGCCGCGCATGACATGGAGGCGGATCTCTATGGAACCTCACTGGGGTACGGGCTTTCGGCTGGCCGAGTGGTCCCGCACGGCCATGAGCATCATTTGCGGACGATCAATCGGGTGCGCGGGATCGGCAGCATCGAGGAAGCGGTCCAATCCGGTCTGATCAAACAAGGGATTATGGCGTCTAGCATTAGAGGCGGCGTACATATCGTCATGGCGGGCACGATTCGAGACGATGGACCGTTACCCGGCGTCATTACGGATTCGGTCGCGGCGCAGGCGGCGATGCGTGCAGCCATCCCGGGCGTCGGGTTGGCCTTGCTCGTCGCCTCGACCCTCCATGCCGTAGCCACTGGCAAC
>DATIGH010000181.1:0-14900 GCA_035454845.1 Nitrospira sp. | reverse complement strand
TCACTGCGGCCTTGCTGTAAGCCAGTTTGAACAACCTTCAAGGAGGGCTCTTCAATCTATTTAGATTCGGGAAAGGGATTATCCTGAATTCCGCTCGCTCTCGTCAAGCAAGTCGCTGGTTCAGCGTACGCTCCACGCGATTTCGTCCGTTCTCCACCGCCCTGCGGCATCAATGTCCCGCTGATCACCGGTGAGGATGATTCGCTCTCGGACAAGTCCGGCTGCTCCCAGCAGACCAGGCGGCGCAATCCATGGCGCATTGTCGGCGATCAGCACATCGAATCGTACACGATTGAAGAGGGGATCGGTGAGCACACGCTCGGCTGTAGTAATGAGGAGCCGGCGGTTCTGAATGAACGCCTGGCGATTGGTATCTTCTTCCGCCGCGAGCAGTTCACGGATTTTTTTCGTCCCACCCAATCGCACGATCTCCTCCTTCAAGTCCTCAAACTCCGGCCGCATCTCTTTGGGCACCGCAGCTTCCGGCACCAATTCTTCGATTCGGGCCTTGGCAATGTCGAGTTCCTTCGTCAGCCCGGCGATCTGGCTCTCATAGAGTGCGAGATACTGATGCAATGATTCTACGTTTTTCCCTACCGCCTGCATGGTGAGGCGGCGCAGAAGCGGCAGGCTTTCGTATTCTGCCAGGGTCGCGTGCGCCTCTTTCTGCTTGTCCTGAAGTTCGCTCAACTGCGTGAGCAGGCGCCACTCGAGCAGCCGCACTTCGTCGAGATCCTTTTGCTTGTGCCCCTTGTACGCCAAAATCGGCGTCAGTTCACGGAAGCGTTCGTATTTTCGTCGAAGAGCGGCCTTATCGGCTCGCGATTTCGCATAAAACTGATGCATCTGCGCCTCAAAGCCCAGGTCCTGAATCGGTAAGCCACATGCCTGCTGCGCGACGGTCATTTCATAGCGGCTCACCCAGGTCTTATAGACGAGTCCACCGGCCTTCATGGCGCGTGCAATCGCACCGCTGATGTCGTCCGCGGCGAGATGATCCGGTGTGACGAGCAGAATGCGCTTGTTGGCTCGGATGAGTTCGACCGCGGTGGCCGCGACTTTCTGCTGGCGGGCCGCTGGGTCATCCATCCATATGGTCGTGAGCACGGAAGCTGAGGAGCCTCCCTGCTCGGAAGAACTCAACGTCTCGAGCAATCCTGCCAACCGATCGGCGGGTCCCAGGCGGTAAGAGTCTGGCTGCGACAGCATGTGGGTGAACCTCTCCGCAGCTCTGGCGAGGAAGCCGCACCGGTCGGGAACGAGGGTCGCATTGGCGACGGTCGCGCCGATGGCATCGAAGGTTTGCACCAAGGCCATGCATTCCTTACAACTCAACACAAGCCCTTCGGCTGGTTCTGTCTCGTCGTCCAAGACCACGGACACAGGCATATCGATAGTCAACTCCCGATCCGGGGGAAGCCGGAACTCGTAGAGATAGAGAGTGCCGACGGTCCGGAGCAGACGTCCTGTCACGCCTGTTACGGGAAGATCTCCTTCCGAGTTGCCAAGTGGCGGGTGCTCTACGGTCAGTCGTGTGGCCCAGCGTTCGATCAGATCTCGTGCCGTCATAATGAAAAACTCTTGGCGGTCTTTGGCATGATACGGGCGCCTTGAGATGAGAGTCCAGTCGCGAGAGCGACCTCGATAATACACGTTCTGCTGACATCCACGATTTGACTTTCCTTGACCCCTCCAGTATCCTCTTTTCCTTTCCAACAGAAGGAGTTAGAGGCATGAAGGTCATTCTTCAGGAGACGATGGAAGGGGTTGGCCACCTCGGCGACCTCATCGACGTGAAGGACGGATTTGCCAGAAATTTCCTCCTTCCCCGCAAGAAAGCTGTGGTCGCCAACGACCGGAATATCAAATCGTTCGAGCATAGTAAGCGAGTTGCAGCCGAACGTGCCAAGAAGGAAAAACTTGAGATCGAAGCGTATGCCAAGAAGATGTCCACGGTGACGCTCACCGTCGAAGCGCAGGTCGGCAAAGACGATAAGATGTTTGGATCGGTCACCGTCAAGGACATCGCCGAGGGGCTGGCTGCTCAGGGCTATACGGTGGACCGCCGCAAAATTCAGCTTCCTCATCCCATCAAAGAACTGGGCACCGTGACGGTGCCGGTGAAATTGCCGCGTGAAGTCACCGCTGCGGTCACGGTCCGTGTCGTCAAGAAACAAGACACTGAAACCAGTACGGCCTGAATTTCAAGTCCGGTCATCTACACCGACGAGGTACGGTCAATGTCGATGAAAGATGCAGTGGGGTCGCTTGAGGCGTTGCAGGCCACCGATCCAGAAGTGTATGCCGCGATCGCTGCCGAGGAAGAACGACAGCGGAACAAATTGCTATTGATTGCCTCCGAGAATTTTGCCAGTCCTGCCGTGCTTGCCGCCCAGGGTTCGCTGATGACCAACAAGTACGCCGAGGGATATCCCGGCAAACGTTACTACGGCGGCTGCCAGCATGTGGACACGGTCGAAGAGCTGGCCATTCAGCGCTGCAAACAGATTTTCGGCGCTGAGCACGTGAACGTTCAACCGCATTCGGGTTCGCAAGCCAATATGGCTGCCTACCTCTCCGTGCTCAAGCCCGGAGATACCATTCTCGGCATGGATTTGGCCCAGGGAGGGCATCTCACGCACGGCAGCAAGGTTAATTTTTCCGGGATGATCTTCCGTGCCTTCTCCTATGGCGTCGACCGACAGACCGAAACCATCAATTACGAAGCCGTTCAAACGCTGGCCGAGGAATGCCGTCCTCGCATGCTCGTCGTCGGGGCGAGCGCCTATGCCAGGACATTGGACTTCCCGAAGTTCCAGGCCATCGCACAAGCGGTCGGCGCTTACTTGATGGTCGATATCGCCCATATTGCGGGATTGATTGCCGCAGGTTTGCATCCGAATCCTTGCCCGTACGCCGATTTCGTCACCACCACGACCCACAAGACGTTGCGCGGCCCGCGCGGCGGTGTCGTGATGTGCAAAGCGGAGCATGCCAAAGCCGTCGACAAGTTCGTGTTCCCCGGCATGCAAGGCGGACCATTGATGCACGTTATTGCCGCCAAAGCCGTCGCCTTCAAGGAGGCGCTCTCGCCCGCGTTTCGACGCTATCAGCAACAGGTCGTCACCAACGCGCGCGAGCTTGCTCAGGGCCTGCTGGATCGGGGATATAAAATTGTTTCCGGAGGTACCGATACGCATCTCATGCTGGTCAATCTGACGAACAAAGGCATTACCGGCAAAGAAGCGGATGCGGCGCTCGACGCGGCCGGCATCATTGTCAACAAAAACGCCGTACCCTATGATGAGAAACCGCCGGCAGTCGCGAGCGGGATTCGCTTAGGGACGCCGATTGTCTCAACCCGCGGCATGAAGGAAGTGGAGATGAAAGAGATTGTCGCCCTGATCGATCGAGTTCTTCAGCATCGGCAGGACCCGGCGGTTCTTGAGGAAGTGCGCGGACAGGCCAAGGCGCTCTGTAGCCGTTTCCCGATCTTTCACTCCTACTAACCACACGACAGGGCAGGATCACCACCGGTGAAATGTCCCTTCTGCGATGAGCTGGAAGACAAAGTGGTCGACTCGCGCATGGCGAAGGAAGGGGAACTCATCCGCCGGCGGCGGGAATGCCTCGGCTGCAAACGCCGCTACACGACCTACGAGCGCGTGGAAGAGATCCTTCCCGTCGTCGTCAAGAAAGATGGCCGCCGGGAAACCTTCGATCGGTCCAAGATTTTGTCAGGCTTGAAAAAGGCCTGCGAAAAGCGGCCCATCAGCATGGCGACCATCGAAGCCGTGACCGACCGGATCGAGAAGCGCATTCAAGAGATGGGCGAGACGGAAATTGAAAGCCGCGTCATCGGTGAGGAGCTTATGAAGGAATTGCATCAGCTCGATCAAGTGGCCTACGTGCGCTTTGCGTCCGTCTACAGGGAGTTTAAAGACATCGACCAATTCATGGACGAGTTGAAAACCCTGGCCCAGCAGCGCCGCGAGCGGTGAGCGCCCGACCCGGTTCTTCGCTCCGACGTCTTTTCTCTCCTGCCGTGCGTCGAGACACCACGAGGAAGTCGACCAGAGAGGGGCACATGCCGGCCTCGCAGGCAAAGCCGTCGAAACAACCGCGAAAAAGCGGCCACTCTGGTGTGACGCATGTGGCGATCATCGGGGCCGGACGGGGCGGCACCGCCCTCATGGAGATTTTCGCCAACGACCCGCTTGTCGACATCGTGGCCGTGGCGGAAATCGATGAGTCGGCGCCGGGGCTCTCCCTGGCGAAGCGTCTGAAGATTCCCGTCACCCGAGACTACCGATTGTTGCTGAACCTTGAGCGCGTCGACCTGATCATCGACGTCTCCGGCAGCCTGGACGTCTGGCAGTCGCTTCAGGACTTTCACCGCACGGGCGTGACGATCCTCGGCGGAGCCAGCGCGAAATTCATGTGGGAATTGATCGAAGCGCGGATCAGGGCCACTGCCGAAATTGAAAAGACTCTCAATAAGTACCAGTCTCTGTATCGGCTGTACGTCAAGGAAACGGGCGCCGCCGTCACGGAAGAACGGACGAGGATCGCATGCGAGATTCATGATGGCCTGGTCCAAAGCCTCGCCGGCGTCGGCTTCAAGCTGGAGCTCTGCCAACAGCTCATCCGCAAAAATCCCAAAGCCAGCCTGGCGACCCTGCGGGAAAGCAAGGAGCAGCTCAAGCTCGCCATTCAGGAAGCCCGGCAAGTGATTTTCAATCTGCGTCCCCTCCAATACGACAAGATGGAATTGATTCCTGGGCTCACGAACTATCTCAAATCGTATGAGGCCCAATACCACATCAAAACCGACTTCACCGTGTCCGGCGATGAACAGATTCTCTTCCCGCGCACCAAGATCTTTTTGTTCCGGATCGTCCAGGAGGCCCTGAGCAATGTCGTCCAGCACGCCAAGGCCGACCGGGTATCGGTGCGATTGACGATCGATCTCGAAAGGCTCAAAGTCACCATTTCCGACAATGGCGTCGGATTCAACATGGAGCAGGTCCTGCATAATCCAGAGAAGTGGGACCACTTCGGCGTCCGCGGCATTGTTGAGCGAGCGAAGCTCGTCGGCGGCGAGGCACGCATCGATTCGAAGAAAGGTCGTGGCACGCGCATTGTCGTTATCGTGCCGCTCGGGAAAAAGGAGAGCGTAGACGATGGAGAAAATCAAAGTCTTAATCGCTGACGATCACCGCGTGGTGCGGGAAGGACTGGCGGCCATCCTCAAGACCAAGGACGACATTCACGTCGTTGGCGAGGCCCAAGACGGGATGGAAGCGGTGGAAAAAACCAAGACCTTGATGCCCGACGTCATCCTGATGGATGTCAGTATGCCTCGGATGGGCGGCGTGGAGGCCACCCGCCAGATCAAACGCGAGTTTCCCCACATCGGCATCGTGGCTCTGACGATGTATGAAGAGCAGCAATACATTTTTGATCTCGTCCGGGCCGGCGCTACCGGCTATCTTCTGAAAGACTCGGAATCGTCCCAGATTGTTGCCGCCATCAGAGCCATTTACCGTGGTGAGTCGCTGATTCACCCATCGGTCGCCAGCAAGATCCTGGCGGAATTCTCGCTCATGGCACAGAAAAAAGGGAAGAAACCCGCGTGGGTGGAGCATGATCTCACCGAGCGGGAGATCACCGTCTTGCGGCTCGTAGCGGACGGAAAAACCAATAAGGAAATCGCCAATAGCCTCGATCTCAGTGAGAAAACGGTCAAAAATCACGTGCGGAACATCTTCCACAAGCTGCAAGTCTACGACCGCACCCAAGCGGCGATAACCGCGATCCGCAAAGGGTTAATCGAACTGGATCCACGGCCATAAGCCGGGTACGCAGAAGCATCGGCTCGCGAGGTCAAAACGATCTGAATAGTGCTATGTCTATCGTGAACTCGTGATAAAATTGCTCCCTGGTTGGCGACCATCAAGAGGCTTCCCTAGCCCTGGGGACCCCTGAGACCAGCAGTAGAAACTTGCCTAGTGTCTCTGCTACGGTTTATCGTCCTTTCCGGGTCGAGAGGGATATCGCCGGCTGTCCGGGCACGAGGACATCGCCACATGCGGCAGAACACAGCAGACTGGTGGAGTCGGCTCCGCATCCAACACAAAGTGTGGGCGGTGCTTCTCATCCTATGTGTGCCCCTCATTGCCGGACTCTCTACGCACCTCTATCTCGTGCAACAGCTCCTCACTGTTCAGGGGCAGCGCCACGATCTCATCCTCGCCCATGAGCAAGTCCATCTCCTGCGTCGCCTGGCGGTCGACATCGAAGACGGCTTCCGCGGATACCTGCTGACACAACAATCGGCATTCCTGGCTCCCTTGACCCAGGCTGAAGCGAAGATCGATCAGGCGCTCGAAGATGCCAAGCGTATGTTAGCGGCTGCCACAGGTTCCGCAGATATGCTGGCGCCGATTGAGCGGGAGCTGAAAGGTCTTTTGCGTTCCAAGCACGAGCTGATCGCCGAGGTACAAAATGGAAACGCTGAACACGCATTGGCCTATGTGCAGTCGGGCGAAGGCCTCAGGATGTCGGATCGGTTCCGTCTGGAATTGCGCGGGATCGAAGATCATTTGAATCAACGACGGGAGCGGTTCAATGAACTAGACATGACGCTCTCTAAATTAACATTCATCGGCTTATGGATGGCCTTGGCGGGCGTCATCCTTCTCGGCTGGACCGGCTCCCGCATGCTGGCCCGTTCGTTCACGAATCCTATCAGGCGCCTTCACTTTGCGACCGCCAAAATGGGCTCCGAGGTCGATACGGCAGGCATCACCGCATTGCTGTCGCCGGGCTCTCGATCCAAAGATGAGTTGGGCGCACTCGAAGGCGCCTTTCTGCACATGGCGCAGCAGATCGGTGAGCACGTCAAGGAACTGGAGGTGCTCAACACGATCAGCCACGACATCAATACGATCGGGCCTGATGGGCTGGAGGGCGTGCTCAGAAGGATCACGGATCGGGCCGTCGAGCTCGTAAAAGCCGATGCATGCATGGTGTTTCTCCGAGACGACCGGATGGGCTGCTGGGTTGTTGAGGCCGCGTCGGGAGAATGGAACGAGCGTTTAAAGAAATCGGTCATGCTCTGGGAGGAATTGCCGGTCTGCGTCGAAGCCTTCGAGACGCGCACCGCCGTCACGGGTGATCATTTCCATTCGGACGAACGGCCCCAGGTCCTGCGCCGAAACCTCCTGGGAGAGAGCATGCTGGCTATTCCGCTGCTGTCACAGGGCACTCCGTTCGGCGTGTTATCGATGTCGAGCCGGACGCCACGCTCCGCCCATGAATGGAATCAGCGTCTGGCCGAGGGGCTGACGCAGGAAGCCGCCCTGGCGATCTCTAACGCCAGACTCTACGAGGCCGCACAGCAGAAGCAAAGACGCTTGCTTGCTCGATTGCGGCAGCTGGAGCACCTGGCAGAAACGTTGGCGCACGATCTCAAAGGTCCGGGCGCCCGTATGGAGGAGTTGGCCAAGTTGTTGGCCCAGAAGTTTGCGGGTCAGGTCGATGACCGGACAGCGAAATGGCTGAGACTGCTCCAGGAAAACGGCAAGGACATCGTCGAGCGAGTCGAAGGCATTCTGGAGGTCGCACGCGTCGGCACAGGACAAGGATCCCTCACCGCCGTCGATCCGAGGCTGGTGCTCGACGGAGTCCTGAAATCGTATGCCGGCGAGATCGAACGACGCGGAGCGACGGTGCATGTAGAGTCGGGGTTCCCGCTCGTGGCCTGCCATGGCGCCTACCTCAGACAGATCTTCGACAACCTGGTGTCCAATGCCTTGAAATATTCACGCCAAGGAAAGCCTCCGGTCCTGAGTATTACTTCGACGACAGGTCGTCACATGGTATGCATCGCCGTACAGGATCACGGGATGGGAATTCCCCTTGAACAACGGCAGCGTGTCTTCCAGCCATTCGTCAGACTGCAACCCTCGGATACCCGTGGAAGCGGGATCGGCCTCGCCATCGTTCAACGCATCGTGGCGCTCTACGGCGGTCAAGTGTGGATCGAAGGTGAGGAGGGCGAGGGATGTACGGTAAAATTCACCTTACCATGGCTGCACAGCGACCTGACGGGAGATTCAGCGCAGTCCTCTCACATCGAAGTGCTCGATTTACCGCAAAACGGTTCCCTCTGAGGTCCACATGATCGACAGCGATGTATTGAATCTACGGGGCGCCGAAAAGCGGTCCAAGACGCCTTTCACGATTTTGATCGTCGAAGACAATCCTACCGACATTGAGTTGATGCTCCATACGCTGGAGCAAGCCGATCTCAAGCCATTGGGCGGCGACTTCGAGATGGAGGTTCGCGCCAACGCCGAAGGCGCCTTGCAATTGCTCAGCGAGCGATCCGTTGATCTGGTGCTGACGGACCTAATGCTTCCCGGCCTCAGCGGCTTGGATCTGGTAAGCCGGATTCAAGCGCTCGATCCGAACCTGCCGGTTCTCGTGGTGACGAGAATGAATACCGTGTCCCAGGCCGTCGATGCCATCCGGCGCGGCGCGTTCGATTATGTGCTCAAGCCGGTCAACCCGGAGGATTTGGGAGTTCGACTCCATCGCGCCATCCGTATTTCAGAAATCTTGAGACGTCATGCGATCTACGAGCAGCATGACCGGTTAGCGTATGAAGCCAACAGTCTGGTGGGAGTCAGTGCCGCCTTCGAAAACGTCATCCGGGGAATCAGAACGGCAGCGCAGACCCGCTCCACCGTCCTCATCACGGGAGAAACCGGCACGGGCAAAGGTCTCATTGCACGGGCCATCCATCAACAGAGCCAAGAACAGCATCGGCCGTTTCAAGTGATCGACTGCACCACGGTCCCCGACGGCATGATGGAAAGCGAGCTGTTTGGTCATGTACGAGGTGCCTTCACGGGCGCCGTGTCCGACAAACGTGGCTTGATCGAGCTGGCGAACGGGGGGACGGTGTTTTTCGATGAAATCGGGGAACTCCCGCTGCTCCTTCAAGCGAAGTTATTACGCGTGCTCGAAGAGAACGAGGTGCGGCCGGTGGGCGGCACGCGCGTCCGCCGTGTGGATATGCGCTTTATCGCGGCGACAAATCGAAATTTGGAGGAACGGGTCCGCGAAGGGTCGTTTCGCAAGGATCTGTATTACCGCTTAGCGGTCGTCCAGATCACGGTGCCTCCGCTGAGACAGCGCCGCGAGGATATCAAGGTGCTCGCCCGTCATCTCCTCGGGAAATTAGGTCGTGAGTTCGGCAGGACGCGCTGCCATTTCGATGAAGAGGCCTTGACCCTTCTCGCCGCATATCACTGGCCGGGAAACGTTCGGGAACTGCGCAACATCATCGAGCGTGCCATGATGCTGGCAACGGACGATACGATTACCGCCCGTGATCTTCGCACCTTGCTGCCCAAGTCGGATGGCGAAACATCCGACGTTGCTGGCGGCGGCCTCATCTCGCTTCCTTATATGGAGGCGAAAGAACGTGCCATTGAACAGTTCACCAAAACCTATCTTCAGGCGAAACTGGCACAGCATGAAGGCGTCATCACCAAAGCGGCGGAAAGCAGCGGGATTCCGAGGCAGCATTTCTCCTTGCTGATGAAGCGATTTCTCGGCAGCGAGCCTTCGAGCGAAGAGTGAGCCAGCGCCTCCTTCTGGTAACACGATGAGACGATGCCTTTCTTCATTGCCGTGCACGTGGGCAACTTCGTAGCTCTCTCGTAACGTCTCCATACTCAAGAGCACCCCTCCCTCGGATATTCCCGAGCCTACCTGAGGTGTCACCCTGACTGTATATTGCGATATGCGACAGAAAATGGGGTATTTTCAATAGGTTACTCGGCGTTTTTTTTCACCGCATATTTTTCTATTCAATTTGGCGGGTTCTCGTAGCGCCGACCATGAGGCGATTGCGTGTGAGGCATGTAATTTAATCTTTAAATTCATATACTTACACAAATTAACGCCATCCGGTCATGATCGACATTTCGCTGGCAGTCTCCTTGCTGAGGTAGGGGTCTGACGAGGGTCCAATTCCTCAAAGGGTCGATTCCCAAGAAAGGAGGTGGGATGGATCATCGAGAGAGGGTTGGTCTTGATCGACAATTCATAGCAGGGAGGTAAACCACAATGTTTGTGTCACGCAGGCAGTTTTTAAGAACGTCCGCTGGGACGATCGCCGCCATCGCGGTGGCGGATAAAGTCCTGGCGCTAACGGCCTTGCAGCCGGTCATCGAAGTGGGCAATCCCCTCGGTGAATATCCGGACCGGTCGTGGGAACGGGTCTACCACGATCAATACCGGTATGATTCGTCTTTTACATGGTGTTGTTCACCGAACGACACGCATGCCTGCCGCATTCGCGCCTTTGTCAGAAACGGCGTCGTCATGCGGGTGGAACAGAACTACGACCACCAGACCTATGAAGACCTCTATGGGAACCGTGGAACGTTTGCACATAACCCGCGGATGTGCTTGAAGGGCTACACCTTCCATCGTCGCGTGTACGGCCCCTATCGCCTGAAGGGACCGTTAATGCGGAAAGGATGGAAAGAATGGATGGACGCCGGAGCCCCGGAGCTGACTCCGGACGTGAAGCACAAATATAAATTCGACCGCCGCTTCCTCGACGACATGATGCGGGTCTCGTGGGATACGGCCTTCACCTATGCCGCAAAGGGCATGATCGTCATTGCCACGCGATACAGCGGCGAAGCCGGCGCTCGACGGCTCCGCGAGCAGGGCTATGCGCCGGAGATGATCGAGATGATGAAGGGCGCGGGGGTTCGCACCTTCAAGCATCGCGCCGGTATGCCGGTGCTCGGCATCATCGGAAAGATGGGCAATACCAGAATGAACGGCGGCGTCAATGCTCTCCTTGACAACTGGATCCGCAAGGCGAGCCCCGATCGCGCACAAGGCGGTCGCTATTGGTCGAATTACACCTGGCACGGCGACCAGAATCCTTCAAATCCCTGGTGGTGCGGCGCTCAGGCGTCCGACATCGACCTGTCGGACATGCGCTTCTCCAAGATGAACACCAGCTGGGGGAAGAATTTCGTCGAAAACAAGATGCCGGAGGCGCACTGGAAGCTCGAATCGATCGAGCGCGGGGCGCGCATCGTCGTGATCACGCCGGAATACAACCCGACCGCCTATCGAGCGGACTATTGGATTCCACTCAGACCGAATTCCGACGCTTCCATCTTCCTCGGCGCGTGCAAAATCATCATCGATGAGAACATGCACGACGTCGACTTCCTCAAGGAGTTCACCGACAGTCCGATCCTCGTCCGCACGGATACGCTGCAGTATCTGGATCCGCGCGACGTGGTGAAAGACTACCACTTCCCGGATCACTCAAAGAGCTACTCGGGCCGTGTGCAAACGTTGAAGCCGGAGCAAATTGAGCGACTGGGCGGCATGATGGTGTGGGATATAAACAAGAAACAGGCCGTGCCGCTCGATCGTGAGCAGGTCGGCTATCATTTCGTCAAGAGCGGCATCGATGCGGCGTTGACCGGCACATACCGTGTCAAGCTGTTGAGCGGACGCGAGGTCGACGTGATGCCGATCTGGCAGATGTACATGGTGCACTTCCAGGACTTCGACCTGGACACCGTCCATCAGATTACTCGGTCGCCTAAGGATCTGCTTGTGCGATGGGCTCGGGACAGCGGAACCATCAAGCCCGCAGCCATTCACAATGGAGAAGGGACCAACCATTATTTCCACATGACCACAAATTCCCGGGCAGCGGCGATGGTACTCATCATCTGCGGCAATGTCGGGAAGTTCGGCACCGGCCAGCATACCTGGGCCGGCAACTACAAGGCGGGAGTGTGGTGCGCCACTCCCTGGTCAGGTGCAGGCTTGGCCGTGCATACGGGAGAGGATCCGTTCAACCTCACGCTGGATCCGAATGCCCATGGAAAAGAAATCAAGACCAAGTCCTACTACTATGGCGAGGAAGTGGCCTATTGGAACCACGGGGACACGGCCCTCATCGTCAACACGCCGAAGTACGGACGCAAAGTGTTCACGGGCAAGACCCACATGCCGAGCCCGAGCAAGGTGCGATGGGTCACGAACGTGAACGTTCTGAACAATGCCAAGCATCACTATGACATGGTGAGGAACGTGGATCCGAACATCGAGATGTTGGTCACGCAAGACATCGAGATGACCTCGGACGTCAACCACAATGACATCGCGTTCGCCTGCAACTCCTGGATGGAATTCACCTATCCGGAAATGACGGCGACAGTGTCGAATCCATGGTTCCAGGTCTGGAAAGGGGGCATCCGGCCATTGTACGACACCCGCAATGATCTCGACACGTTTGCGGGCACGGCCGCGAAGCTCAGTGACATCACGGGTGACAAGCGGATGAGGGATTACTTCCACTTCGTCTTCACCAACCGCGTGGATGTGTATGTCCAACGCATGCTTGATGCCAGCGCGACCGCCTACGGCTATAGCGCGGACGTCATGTTGAAGTCGGAGAAGGGCTGGATGGTCATGTGCCGGACCTATCCGCGCCAGCCGTTTTGGGAAGAAGTCAACGAAAGCAAACCGATGTGGATGCGGTCGGGCCGGTTTGAAAATTACCGGATCGAACCGGAAGCCATCGAATACGGCGAAAACTTCATTGTGCACCGGGAAGGACCGGAAGCGACGCCGTATCTGCCGAACGCGATCATGTCCACGAATCCGTACGTCCGTCCGGACGACTACGGGATTCCGATCACGGCGCAGCACCACGACGACAAGACGGTGCGCAACATCAAGATGCCGTGGGGCGAGATCAAACGCCACCAGAATCCCCTGTGGGAGAAGGGGTATCAGTTCTATTGTGTGACCCCCAAGACGCGGCACCGGGTGCACAGCCAGTGGTCGGTGAACGACTGGGTGCAGATTTACGAGTCGAACTTCGGCGATCCGTACCGGATGGACAAACGGACGCCGGGCGTCGGCGAGCACCAGTTGCACATCAACCCGCAGGCGGCCAAGGACCGCGGCATCAACGACGGCGACTACGTCTATGTGGACGGCAACCCGGTGGACCGGCCCTATCGCGGCTGGAAGCCTTCGGATCCGTTCTACAAGGTGGCCCGCTTGATGATCCGCTGTAAGTTCAACCCGGCCTTCCCGTACCACGTCACGATGGCGAAGCACGCCCCGTACGTGGCGACGGCGAAGTCGGTCAAAGGCCACGAGACCCGGCCGGACGGACGGGCCATCGCGGTGGACACCGGCTATCAATCCAACTTCCGGTATGGGGCCCAACAGTCCTTTACGAGAAATTGGTTGATGCCGATGCACCAAACCGACTCCCTGCCGGGCAAGCATGCGGTAGCCTGGAAGTTCAAGTGGGGCTATCAGGTCGATCACCATGCGGTCAATACGGTGCCGAAAGAATGCTTGATCCGCATCACCAAGGCGGAAGACGGCGGTATCGGCGCCCGCGGCCCCTGGGAACCGGTGCGCACCGGCTTCACCCCGGGTCAGGAGAACGAGTTCATGATCAAGTGGCTCAAAGGTGAGCACATTAAGATTAAGGTCTAACCGTGAGGCGTGAGGCGCGAACACGTAAGGCGACGGGACGAAGAGTCCGCTCTTCCAGTCCTTACGCCTTACGCCTAACGCCTAACGGAAAGGAGAGTTGCAATGCCAGAAGTCTATAACTGGCAACTGGGACGGAAGATGCTCTATCCCTACGAGGAACGGCATCCGAAGTGGCAGTTTGCCTTTGTGTTCAACATCAACCGGTGTCTGGCTTGTCAGACCTGTAGCATGGCCGACAAGTCCACCTGGCTGTTTTCCAAGGGCCAGGAATACATGTGGTGGAACAACGTGGAGACCAAGCCCTATGGCGGCTATCCGCAGTTCTACGACGTGAAGATCACGCAGTTAGTCGAGCAGGTGAACCCGGGCGGGCAGGTGTGGAACGTGCGGGTCGGCCGCAAGCACCATGCGCCCTACGGGGTGTTCGAAGGGATGACCATTTTCGACGCCGGCGCCAAAGTCGGCCAGGCGGCGATCGGCTACATCCCGACGGACCAGGAATGGCGGTTCGTCAACATCTACGAGGACACCGCGACCTCGATGCGCGCCCTGGTGGAGGGCATCGATAGGTCCGGCTTCTCGCGCGATGAACCGTGGAAGCTCACCGGCAGCAGCCTGCCGGAGCATGAGACGTTCTTCTTCTACCTGCAGCGGATCTGTAACCACTGCACCTATCCCGGATGTCTGGCGGCCTGTCCGCGCAAGGCAATCTATAAGCGGCCGGAAGACGGCATCGTGCTGATCGACCAGAACCGCTGCCGGGGGTACAAGAAGTGCGTGGAGCAGTGTCCGTTCAAGAAGCCGATGTACCGGGGCACGACCCGGGTGTCGGAGAAGTGCATTGCCTGCTATCCGCGGATCGAAGGCAAGGATCCGCTGACCGGCGGCGAGCCGATGGAAACGCGCTGTATGGCGGCCTGCGTGGGCAAGATCCGCATGCAGAGCCTGGTGCGCATCGGCGACGACGGCCTGTGGGCGGAAGACCGCTGGCATCCCCTGTACTACACCATTCGGGTGGAGCAGGTGGCCCTGCCGTTGTATCCGCAGTGGGGCACCGAGCCCAATGGCTTCTACATTCCGCCTCGGCACAGCCCCCGCGGCTATGCCCGGCAGATGTTTGGCCCGGGCGTCGACAACGCGATTGAGAAGTACCTCGTGCCCAGCCGCGAACTGTTGGCGGTGCTGCAGCTCTGGCGCGCCAGCCAGCAGATCATCTTCCGCTATGACGTCATTCCGGGCCCGAAAGTGTTTGAAACCCAGATCCACGGGAAGCGGTTTGAGATGTACAACGATACCGTGTTGGGCTTCAACAAGTCGGG
>DATIGH010000180.1:0-3890 GCA_035454845.1 Nitrospira sp. | reverse complement strand
AATAAATGCCAGCAGCGGCACATCGATCGAAGTTCGTACAAGCGGATTTTTTCCTTCGATCCAGCAAAGCGATAATGCCATTGCCAGCAACACAAAGAACGCATACTCCTGGTAACGGAAAAGAAAGGGGAAAAAACTCATGAACGTAATGGCGACTAAGCCGTAGCATTGGAGCTGCCGGATGACCGTCAGGCTTTTTTGTTTGACGCTCGGTGAACTCGTGCTGGACCCGCTATGACCTTCGATGTCCTGCTTCATGCGTGAGCGCTGCCCCCCACAGAAGCTGTCTTTTCCAGCACCACGAGCAGTCGGAACGCGAACAACCGGCCGAGACGGCGACACCACTCCTCGAACCGTAGGAGGGGGTCGATGAACCACACTGGAATGAGTGAGGGATGATCGAACCCCCCGCTGAGCGGATAGGCAAAGAAGGCCAGGCGTTCGTGAGCGATTTTCGCAAACTGCGGATACAGTTGGCGAAACCGTCCATACGAGCGCTCGAACACCAGTCGTCCGATGGCCTGATTGGCATCGAACGGGTGTCTTTCCGCCAGGGGAGCCACGATGGCGAATGGATCGCGTCTGAAATCCATGGGCTCGGGGTGCAGGAATCGGTAGATCGGCCAGGACAGCGCGGACACGTACGGGTCCATGATCACAATGCGGCCGTGCGGAACCAACACGCGAAGCGCCTCGTCAAAGAAATACCGGACATTTTCCAAGTGATGCAGTACGTCGAACAGCACGAGGTTCGAGACGCTTCTGCTACGAAAGGGAAGATGCTGGGCATCGAGCAGCGCGTCCAGCCACGGCATTCTCACAATGTCGGTGCACAGGACATGCGGAGAGAACTGCTTTAAATTGCCGGTGCCTCCGCCCACTTCGACCGTCAAGCCGGGCTGGAGCCATCGAGAGATCTCACGATACCACGACGAATACAGCCGTCTCAGGACAGGTTTTTCGCTCCAGACGAGGTGATGGCGGCGCAAGACGTCTTCTGACATCAGACGGCTTTCAGCCGGAAGAATCCGTAGACGGTCATCTTGAGCAGCAACCACCCATGCTGGAACCGATTGATGTTGGTCGTCCCATACGTGCGCTCCTGGTATCGGATCGGCACTTCAAGGATTTTGAGGTTCAGCTTCGAGGCCCCGAACAGGAGATCAAAATCGCCGAATGGATCAAAATCCCCGAAGTACCATCGGTTCGCGGCGATTCGCTCGTAGTCTCTGCGGAACAGGACTTTCGTTCCGCACAGCGTGTCCTTGATCCGTTCATCCAGCAGCCATGTAAACGCCATGCTGAAGAATTTATTTCCAATGAGGTTCAACAGCTGCATGGCTTTCTGCTCCATGGGATATACCAGGCGACTTCCGATGATCAGTTCGCCCTGACCTTTCACAATGGCCTCGTAGAATTTCGGAAGATCTTCGGGCGGCATCGTGAGGTCGGCATCGAGAATCATGAGGATGTCGCCCGTGGCCGCGGCGAAGCCCTTGCGCACCGCATCGCCTTTGCCCTTACCATCCTGGACGAGCACCTTGATCTCCTTATCCGGATAGTGTCGGGCCAATCGCTCAATCTCCTGCACGGTACCGTCCTGTGAACGACCATCGACAAAGATGAATTCCTGGCGTGTCCCGAACGATGGTACCCGCGCGATGGCCCCTTCGATGTTCCCTTTTTCGTTGCGACAGGGCACGACGATGCTCACCGAATAGTCCTGAGCGGCTTGCTGCCCGCGAGTCCTGGCCACGACATACTGAGCGAGGCAGATCCGGTTCAGACCGGGAAGCGAGATGACATATCGGTTCGCGAATGATGCGATGACCGGAACCTTCTTTGGCACGAGAAATCGATTTTGCGTTTTGACGATCTCGAAGTCGGCGAGGCGGAGCAGATTACGGATATCGGCCGGTGACAGCCAGTTTTGCTGCTGCTGGGGCATTTTCAGTCCCCATCGCTCGGCCAGACGCAAAACAGGTTCCCAAAGGAAATTGTAATAGACGAGGATCACTCGCGTATGTGGCTCGCAAAATCGTCGAAGCTTCTTGAACGTGGATTCCACATCGAGCAGATGGCCGATGACATCGAGCAAGAGGACCACGTCGAAGGTTTCTTTTGTATCCAACTCGTCGATGTCAATCGCACGGAATTCGAGCTCCGGATGCCGGGCAGCCGCCTGTTTGATCATGGCGGCGCTGAGATCGATGCCCAAGCCGCGTTTAGGCTTCAACGCGGAAAGCTGATCGCCCAATCCGCACCCGACCTCTAAGATTTTCAGCCCTTCAGGGACGAGGAATCGCAGATAACGCCGCTGATCTTCGTAGTAATAGCCTGCCTTGTCCTGCCAGCGGGTACGCTCAAACGATAACCGGTCGAATCGTTCGGAAATTGCCTGCTTACGGACTTGGTCTCGTTGCATGGTCACTGCATCGAAGTCCGGCGTACCGGCTATTGAACAGCGACGACATCGGCCGTGTCGATTTCTACCGCGGCCGCTTGTTGAATGAGTCGCACCCCGAGAATCAAGCGATGCCGCTTGTCTTTGCGGAGCAGGATCCCGTGAACGCCCTGGAGCGGGCCTCTGATGACCTCCACCTTCATCCCCTCTTGAAGATACGGGTGCGGATCATAGGGCAGAACGCTCGTCATCAAGGCCTGGAGGGCCGCGATCTCCTCGTCGGGAATCGGCTCAGGACCGTTTCCCCCGCCGACAATGTCCACGACGCCGACGGTCTTGAGCACCGGCAACCTCTGATCCATCGCAAAGCGGACGAAACAGTAGCCCGAGAACAAGGGCACTTCCACTTCCTTTTTACGGTCCTTCCATTGATTGAGACGCTTGACGGTCGGCAGGAGCGGTTCAATGCCTTGCTGGGCAAGCTGGTCGCGGACGACTTTTTCGTGCCGTGACCGCGTTCGCAACGCGTACCAGCGGGGTGCGTTCGTCGGGTCTATCTGGTTCATTGGTCTGTCTGGTCTATCTGGTCTGTCTGGTCCATCGTAGCTATTTTCGTCTTAGAGTCTTTTCTTCTGAGGTACCTAATGAGCCCGGAAATGATTTTGCTGGTTTTTCCTGCTTGCTCATAGATTGATTCAAATTTGTCTTTGGACAGGTAGCCTCGATCTACTGCCACGTATAGATGGCTCTGAACTTCAGCTGCCGACCTCTTTCCAACATTCAAGATCCTCGAATCGAGAGATTTTCATTCTTTGTTTAGGTTGTTCATCCGATTCATCCGATCGACCAGACAGACTAGACAACCTCTTCGACCAGACAGACCCGTTTAGACATAGCTCCGCTTTCTCACTTACAGTGCGCAGGACGCTCCAACTGTGGGGAGGCTCCGATCCTCCCCGTCTTACTGTCGCAGACCCAGTCGCAGCAGTTTTTCGCGCGGGGTGCCCGACTGCACGAGCTGCTCTTCGTACGCTGCCGCATGGTCAAAATCAGCGATCAGCACTCGATCGACCTGCCATGCCGTGATCCGCTCAGGGGGGGACACCGGACATGAAAGGAAGGTGTCCCGCGTGTTCCCGTCCACAAACCCCACACAATTGACGTTCATCTCGCGCAGGGCCAAGTACGCCAATTCCGCCAACTCGCCTGTGCCGCAAATCGCCACGCGCTGTCCCTTTGGCCACTCGAGTGATGACAACATGTCTTTGAGACGTCCACGCATCTCCCGGTAGTGGGACAGCGAGTACTGCATGTACTGATAGGTCAGTCGGGATTTTTCCGCGCAGCCTTGAGGAGTCAGCAAGTAGCGCACGCGATTGCGAGGGGTTGCGACTTTGATATACCCTTTCCGAGCCAGACGCTTCACATAGAGATTCGTCAAACCAAGAGCGACCCCTAACTTGGTCGCAAGCGTGCGTTGCGTAGC
>DATIGH010000179.1:0-2788 GCA_035454845.1 Nitrospira sp. | reverse complement strand
CTTCTAGCAGTCTACGAGAGACAGCCAATCATTGTGATGGCTCGCGGTCTTATGGACTTCTTTACCATCGGTCCTATAAACAATGCAGCCGTTCATGAGGCGGGGCGACACATGGCTACGGTCTATCGTTCAGGGCATGTACACCATATGGGTATAGGTGGGAAAGCGTGACACGGCGAACCTACGAGCTAGAAAACGAGCTCAGTGCTAATCCTCTAGCGCCCCGAAACTAGGTGCCGCGTTGAGATTAGGTCTATCGCGAAGGTGCGATCTAGATTTTTTGAGTGACGAGGCTCCGGGTCGAGCGAGCATCAGAACAGTAAGATCGTCACTGGAGGGTTTGTCCGGCGGCGCTAAGAAGCGAGGCTACGCCTGATGAGCCGCCGGTACGCACGGATACAGAAACGAAACAGACACTGACGGATTTATCCCGTCGCCTCAACAGAAGAGTAGGCTCCGGGTCGAGCAAGCTTGGTTTGGTCGGGGCGAGAGGATTTGAACCTCCGACATCCTGCTCCCAAAGCAGGCGCGCTACCGGGCTGCGCTACGCCCCGAGTGTAGTCTATTCTGCAACAACTCACGTACTTGTGCAAAGGCTTTCGCCCGATGACTGATGCGGTTCTTTTCTTCGCTTGTGAGTTCAGCCAGGGTCTTGCCCAATTCCGGCACATAAAAGACAGGGTCGTATCCAAATCCTCGCGCTCCAGCCGGTTCTTTCGTGATGAGACCGTCAAGTCGTCCGGTCGTCACCTCTACCGAGTCAGAAGGCCATGCCACTGCGGCCACTGTCACGAAATGGGCCGTTCGACGGTCTTGCGGCACGCCGGCCATCTCTTGCAGCAATTGTTTCCAGTTGTCTTCATAGGTCGCATTCGGGCCGGCATAACGCGCCGCATAGACTCCCGGGCGTCCACCGAGAGCATCGACTTCCAATCCCGTGTCGTCGGCCACGGCCAGTAAACCCGTCGCCTTTGACACGGCGCGTGCTTTCTTGATTGCGTTGGCCTCGCACGTGTCGCCGTCTTCCACGACGTCGGGGACTTCAGGAAAGTCGTCCATCGTGCGGATGCGAAGGGGCAGGTCGGCGAGTATGGCGCCGAGTTCCGCTTCCTTATGCCTATTGCGAGTCGCGAGCACCAGTTCGCGGTACATCGAGGCTAATCCAACGCCCCGATGAGGTCACGCTGCAACGCCGTCAGCGTTTGAATGGCCCCCCAGCCCTGCGCGAGAAATCCGTCCATGTCTTGTTTGGCAAACGGTGTCTTTTCCGCCGTCCCCTGAATTTCGACGAACTGTCCTTTACCGGTCATCACGAGATTCAAGTCTACTTCAGCGGTGCAGTCCTCGTTGTAGGCCAGGTCTACCAGAATCTCTCCGGCCACCTTGCCCACACTGATGGCCGCAAGATAGTCGGTCAGCGGTCGCTTCTTGATTAGCCCGCGTGTCTTTAAGACCGCCATGGCATCCGCCAGGGCGATGAAAGCTCCCGTAATTGAGGCGGTGCGTGTGCCGCCATCCGCCTGAATCACATCACAATCGATCCAGATGGATCGTTCTCCCAATTGAGGCAAGTCCGTAACCGCCCGCAACGCTCTCCCTACCAACCGCTGAATTTCAAGCGTCCGGCCCCCTTGCCTGCCCTTGACCGCTTCCCGCGGCGAGCGATCATGCGTGGCCCGAGGCAGCATCGCGTATTCCGCCGTCACCCACCCTGTGCCCTTTCCTTTCAGAAACGGAGGTACTTTTTCTTCGACGGACGCGGTACAGATCACTTTCGTGTCGCCCATTTCCATCAGCACCGACCCTTCGGCGTGTTTGATGAAATTTCGCGTCACCTTGACGGGACGAAGCTGATCCTTGCGTCGGCCGTCCGCACGAAGCAAACCCGCTCCTGCATTCATGAAATCTCCCTTAAAGAAATTGAGGCATTATAGTGAACCGATCATCAAAGCGCAATGAAACGAGGCTCTCGTTTGAGCCATTTGGCGTCATGCGTGTTTGACGTCTCTGTACATTCTCGTGGCACTCAGGCGAATTCTGTACAGTGTTTTTGGCTATTCCACTTGCGATCAGACCTCGGTTGTCGTGCGTCGGCAATAGTCCGTACACCCGAACCCATCTCCGGATATCAACAATTTTGCCGTTCTGGAATGGGTCATGGCGGACGTTCGATCCGCGTCGAAACTCAGCAAAAAATCATTAATTAGTGGCACAAAAGCTGCAGCCCGTTCTAAAGTCTCCCAGACGATCGAAGCCTGATCGACGACGCGCATCGAACCTCATTGAGCCGATAGAGTTATCGCGACATGACGTTGCTGCTCGATCGCCCCACCCAGCTGGCGCTTCTCGAACTCAAACGAGTGCTGATCGTCGACGACGAAGAGCCGATTCGCCGTCTACTCGCCTATATGCTTCAATCACACGGCTATGAAGTCGTGCTTGCCGCCGACGCCAAAGAAGCTCGGCTGCGGATGGACGAAGTGCCGTTTGCGTTGGTGCTGTGCGACGTGAACATGCCAGGAGAGTCCGGCATGGATTTGATCCGGCATACGTTCCGGCAACATCCCCATACCGCCGCAATCATGGTGACCGGGCTCGACAGCCCGTTGCTCGCGAATGCCGCGCTCGACATGGGAGCCTTCGGGTATATCATCAAGCCCTTCGAGGCAAATGAAGTCCTTATCAACGTCGCGAATGCCCTGCGCCGGCGCCGTCTCGAAATGGAGAGCCGCCTCCAACGCGACAATCTCGAGGATGTCGTCCGGACCAGGACAATGGCCTTGCAGCA
>DATIGH010000178.1:0-14458 GCA_035454845.1 Nitrospira sp. | reverse complement strand
AGCATTTGTCTATTCGAGCGGGCGTCTTCGAGAGCTGCCTGAAGGGCTCATTGCGATTACACCGGGACAGATCGGTCCTTTCCTGAAGAGCGGTCTCTTATCCTTCGGCGGTGTGGCCCGCATGGGATTGGAGGTCGTCCTCCCAGCCAACCGGTCAGGTGCCGACGAATCGCTCGCCTCGTTCGTCCGACGACGGTTTGGCCGGGAAGCGTTCGAACGAATGATGGAGCCGCTGATGGCCGGCATCTATGCCGGCGACGCCGAGCACATGAGCATAAAAGCGACGTTTCCCCGCTTTGTCGAATTAGAGCGGGCGCACGGCAGCGTCTTGCGCGGAATGCTGGCGGCGAGATCGAGCCGAACTCAAGAGCCATCAGGGACGGAGCGCCGGACCATGTTTGTCAGCCTCAAGCCCGGTTTGGAAGCCCTCGTGACCGCACTCGTCCGCCGGCTGACGGCTCAGGGGGTGACGGTGAGAAGCGGAGTCTCAGTGGAATCCTTGCGGGTGCGTTCACATCGACTCGGGAGATGGACGTATGACATCATGCTGCAAGACAGGTCGGCGCTTTCGGTCGATGGCCTCGTGCTCGCTACTCCGGCGTTCGTCGCGGCTGACCTGTTGCGTCCTTTGACGCCGATTGCGGCGGGCTTGTTGGACATGATTCCATACGCCTCGACCGGGACAGTCGCGCTTGCGTATCCCGCTTCAGTGATTGGAGGAAACATTCAGGGATTCGGGTTTGTCGTGCCTCGCGTCGAACGGCGGGACCTCATTGCGGCCACCTGGACGTCATTAAAGTGGCCGCACCGTGCGCCGCCCGAGCAGTTGCTGGTGCGATGTTATGTTGGTGGGGCGGGTCGTGAATCGATTCTCGAACTCGATGACACGGCAGTGATTGCGCGGGTGCGAGCCGAGTTGCGAGAGATCTGCGGTCTGACAGCAGAGCCGACCTATGTGGAGGTCAACCGCTGGATGAAGGCCATGCCGCAATACCTGTTGGGACACCTGGAGCGCCTGGAGCAAGCTGAGGTAGCATTGAGCCGGTACGGCGGTCTGGTGCTCACCGGCTCGGCATATCGAGGTGTAGGCATTCCGGATTGCATTCGCGAGGGAACCGTCGCAGCCGAGAAAGTCGTACGATACCTTTCTGGCGAACGAGGCTAGGAGGATACAGCTGTCATGACCACGACAAATGCATTGAAAATCCTCGGCGTGGACGGGCCCTTTCGGGAGCCGCGCGAATCTGCCTTTTCCTATGACTACTCAATCCAGCGGAGCCATTGGCCGATGCCGCATGCCGTCCGTGTGAAAGTCGCCATTGCGGAAGAACTCGACGTGCTGCGCGGCAAGGTTTTGGGTCCGGTGAGTGGCTCGCCCGGCCAGCAATTGCTGGTCTCCCAACTGCTCACGAGAAGGATTGCTGATGAAAAGCTGCGGATTGCCGATGAGGATGGCATGCTGTCGGGACGCGCCGACGTGGTGATCCCTCCATTCACAGGGCCGATGGCGCATTTGTTTGCGAAACTGGAGGTCTGGCTGGAACAGCAACGCGAGGCCTTGCGGACGGAAATTAAGAACCGCGCCAAGATCTAATCCCGCCATCCTTTGCTGCTTTTCAGAAGATTTTCCGGTAATGCTTGGAATGGACGCCCGATTCGTCCGCAAATCCGATGGATCCCGTGTCGGGCGTTCCGGTGTTGTTCAGGTCAATGCGGTAATGTCCGCGGATTTCTTCCATCGCCACTTCAAAGGGCACTCGGTCCGGATACAGCCCGCCTGGTGCATGAGCACCGCGCGAGAGCGTTCGAATCACATCGGCGTCCGCATACGTCGGATCGGACAGCACATAAATTTCGGCCACTGCATGATCGCCCAGCTTGTGACCCGGAGTCGTGGGGGGAAGAAGATCGCTGAGGGTGCCAGCAAGCCGTTCCTTCTTCAGGCGTTTGAGCAGCCCCACGACCTGGCTCTCAGTTGCTTGCGCCGGCACCAGGACGCTTACGGCATTCATGTCGGGAATCGTCGAGTGGACCTTGAATATGACCGGTGCAGCTTCGGGATCTTCGATGACGGGCCCCGCCGGACCTTCGGTGCCGGTCGCCTGCTTGTTGCGTGAACTGGGTACAATCAGCGCAACGAACAGCCATAGTCCGAGAAGGACTCCGAAGACGACGACGAGCGGATGCAGACCTGCCCGTTTGCCTTCCTGATATGGACCTTCGTCTTCTGCCATTATCGCTTCGCGTCGGTTGCAGACGGCTGTTGTTTGGCCTCTTCCCACAACCGGTTCATCTCGTCCAGTGACAGGTCACCGATGGCGCGTCCGATGTTTGCCGCCTGCCGCTCAATATATTGAAACCGAGCGATGAATCGGTTCACGGCCTGGCGCAAGGCGTCTTCCGGATTGACTTTGACGAATCTGGCCAGATTGACTAGGGAGAAAAGCACGTCCCCGAATTCGGCGTCGATCTCTCGTTGTCTCGCTTCTCCTGACGGTGGCTGGCGTAGGGCCGACCTCAACTCATGTATCTCCTCTTCAATCTTCTTCAAGACCTGATCAAAGCCGGCTTGGTCAGGGTTCCAATCGAAGCCGACCCGTGAGGCGCGGGCCTGGATCTGATAGGCCCGCAGAAGCGCTGGCAATGTCTGCGGCACGCCATCGAGCACCGATTCCGGCCGTCCCTCAGCTTGACGCTCCGCACGCTTGATGTCTTCCCATCTGGCCAGGACCTGCTCCGTATTGGTGGGAACGGGATCTTGACCGCCGTTCGGAAAGACATGAGGATGGCGCCGCACGAGCTTGTCGGCAAGTCGTTCAAGCACATCATCGATGGTGAAGGCGCCGGCTTCGGCGGCGATTTGGCTGTGGAACAGGACTTGAAGCAGCACATCTCCAAGTTCCTCCGAAAGCTTCGGACGGTCCTGATGGTCGATGGTTTCCAACACTTCGTAGGTTTCTTCGAGCAGATACGGCTTCAACGATTCATGCGTCTGTTTGCGATCCCAGGGGCACCCGTTGGGCGCGCGCAATGCAGCCATGAGGTCGGTAAGTTTTTGAAAGCGGTGGGACAACTTTGAAGCTCCAGTCTTGATCGAAGACGCTATTATACCTGGTTCAGATTGCCCTTCAACGAGTTGCGCTGGCCCAGCCCCTATGGTACGCTGCCGGAGCGGCGGATCCACCGATCTACTATTCACCCACGGAGCCAACGTGCCCGGAGAACAAGAGGAAGGATTTATCATCCGCGACAGGCGAGGCAGCAGCGGAGGCGCCGAGCGTCCAAGCCCGGCCTCCTCATCAGCTCAGACCTCGAAAGAGGCGCCATTTCCCTCTGCGGCGGGGGCAGAAACGGGAAGCGGGGTGCCGGTGACCTTCTCTTCCTTCGTGATTTCCCTGGGCAGCTCCTCGCTCATGTTGATGGGTGAACAGGTAGATCCCCAGCAGCCTGCCATGCCGGTGAACCTGCCGCAAGCCAAAGAGATCATCGATCTACTCTCAGTGCTGGATGCGAAGACCAAGGGGAATTTGACGACGGAAGAGCAAGCGGTGTTGCGCGATATGCTCTATGCGCTCCGCATGAAATACGTCAGTTTGACTTCGAAGTAATCCTGCTCGCAGTGTACAACCTCCTGCTCCTGCGCGGAGCGTAGCAACCTTTGAGCCAGGCCTCCGTTTCGGCTATAGTGAAGACCTTACCTGCCTTAGGTCCGTGTCATGAGAAGGAGTTCGGGCTGTGAGTGACCCTCGCCCAAACATGGCCTCTCCGGTCTGGACTGGTCCTGAGCGCCGTGCCATGCCCGAAAGATCTCCGACCGGCCGTTCGCCTTCGACTGAACAGCCCACTCCCTCGCTGCAGGAACCGGAACGTCGCAAACGACATCACTTGAGACCGGTCTGGATTCTGCTGATGTTCCTCGTTCCGTGTCTCGCCCTGACGTTTTACTACGGCCAGGTTGTGGTACCCGGCAGCGATGACCCCGATTCGTTTTTCCCGTCCACGAGCTATGCCCTCGTGCTCTTGCTGATCAATCTCGACCTGATCGGCTTTGTAGTGTTGCTGCTTCTTCTTTCGAGAAATCTCATCAAAGCCTATTTCGAGCGCCGGCACCGGTTGATTGGATCGGGGTTTCGCACGAAGCTTGTGGCCGCCTTTATCGGGTTTTCGCTGATCCCGACGGTGCTTCTCGCACTCGTGGCCAGCGGCCTGGTGAATAAGGCTGTGGACGTGTGGTTCAGCGATCAAATCGACCGAGTCATGCGTGACTCCTATGAAGTGGCCAAGATGCAGCATGCCGGCCATATCACCCTGGCAGTAAACAGCGCCCGTGCAATCAGCCACGAAATATTCAGAGAGGACATGCTGTTGCCCGAGCAGCGGGATCTCTTGGTGGCTGCGATGGCGCGCAAGCGGGTGGAGTTTGGTGTGGCGGGCATTGAAGTGTATTCCGCCAAGATGGAGACGTTGACGAAGTCCCTTGATGCGGAGATCCCCGCCGGCGTCCTGGATTTGCCCATCGGCCAGCTTGTGCTTCAGGCGATCAACGGGAAACAAGAGACGAATACGGTTCAGGAAGCTCAGACCGGAAGGCTGGTCCGCGCAGCGGCACCTGTCGCAGCGAGCGGTCGAGGCAATGAGGTCGGGGGCGTGGTGGTCGTCGATGCCTATGTGCCCGAATCGCTCTTAGCCAAGATGGACGGCATTGGTCGCCAGTATGAAGAATACAAGCAGATCAAAGCGATGAAAAACCCGATCAAGGCCGGGGCCTATTTGTTTGTCGCCGTGATTACGATGCTGATTCTGTTCGGGGCGACCTGGTTCGGCTTCTACGTTGCCCGCAGCATCACCGTTCCCATCCAGCGTCTGGCGGAAGCCACGGATGCAATCGCGCAAGGCGATCTGTCCGTACGCATTGACGCGAAAGCCACGGATGAAATCGGGACACTTATCGACTCCTTCAATCGCATGACTTCCGACCTCCAAGGCAGTAAGTCCACGATCGAGGCCGCGAACCTCTCGTTGCGCCGCAACAACCTCGAGCTCGACCGCCGGCGCGCCTACATTGAAACGGTGGTCGACACGATCGCCGCCGGGCTGCTATCCATCGACAAGAATGGCACGGTGACCAATTTCAACCCATCGGGAGAGCGGATTCTCGGCGTGTCCGCCGCGTGCATGCAAGGACGGCCGGCCAACGAGGCGTTCAAGGAGTTTGGGCTGACGCTATTTCAAACGATCTACGATCGCATGCTGCAGGACCAACGCGATGACTTGACGCTCGACGGCACGGTTGAGGTGGACGGAAAATTTCTGACCGTGGCGCTCCATGCGTCGAGGATGAAGGACGAGCAGGGCCAGGATCTCGGCGTCGTCCTGGTGTTCGAGGACCTCACGGAGCTGCTCAAGGCGCAGAAGGTGGCGGCGTGGCAGGAAGTCGCTCGCCGGGTCGCGCATGAAATCAAGAATCCCCTCACCCCCATACAGTTGTCGGCCCAACGCATGCGGAAGAAGTTCTTGGAGAAAGCGCCAGATTTCGACCGAGTCTTCGATGAATCCACGAATGTCATCGTCAACGAGGTCGCCAGCTTGAAACACATGGTGGACGAATTTTCCAAATTTGCCCGGCTTCCGGCTCCCCAGCTCGCCTTGCAATCGCTGCATGAGGTGATCAGTGAGGTCATTTCGCTGTACCGTGGCGCCCACAAAGACATTCAGTTGATCGTCTCTTTAGATGAAGACTTGCCCCAGCTAAAGTTCGATTGGGAACAGATCAAACGAGTGTTGGTGAATCTCCTCGATAATTCCATCCAGGCGATGAATCAGAAGGGGCGAGTATGGGTGACGACGCAATATGACACGAAACGCCGCCGGGCCGTCGTATCGATTGCGGACGAGGGCTCTGGGATCGCGCCGGAGGATCAAGAAAAATTGTTCGTGCCTTATTTCACGAGAAAGAAAACCGGTACAGGTCTCGGCCTGGCGATCGTGCGCCGGATCATTACCGATCACGAAGGCCAGATCACGGCGGGCAACAATCAACCTCGCGGCGCGGTGTTCACGTTTGAGTTGCCAGTGTAGTCGAACGAGTGATCGGCGAAGCATCCCATCACTGATCACGCATCACGAGGGCGTATGTCAGCTTCGATTCTAGTGGTCGACGATGAGGAAGCGATCGTCTCCTCCCTCAGCAGCATCTTAGAGGACGAGGGTTATGAGGTCTCCGTGGCCAAAAGCGGCGCGGAGGCTTTGAAAACCTACACGGCCGATCCCCCTGACCTGATGCTGCTTGATATCTGGATGCCCGATATGGACGGTCTGGAAACGCTGCGCCGCATTAAGGAACTCGTGCCGACCGCGCAGGTCATGGTGATGTCCGGTCACGGGTCCATTGAAACGGCCGTCAAAGCCATCAAGCTTGGCGCGTACGACTACATCGAAAAGCCTCTCTCGCTCGAAAATGTCACCTTGCGCGTCAAGCACGCGTTGGAGCAATACCGGTTGGAAGAAGAGAACCGGTCCTTGCGCACGAAAGTGCAGCGCAAGTTCGAACTCGTGGGACAGTCTCCTGCCATGCACCAACTGCGTCAGTTGATCGAGACGGCCGGTCCGACGAACAGCCGTGTCCTGATCGGAGGGGAGAACGGGACGGGCAAGGAACTCGTGGCGCGCGCGATCCATCTGCAGAGCGCCAGGGCGGATCGGCCGTTTGTGGCCGTCAATTGCGCTGCGATTCCCGAAACGCTGATTGAAAGCGAACTGTTCGGTCATGAGAAAGGGTCTTTCAGCGGCGCGACGTCGATGAAACGTGGACAGTTCGAGCAGGCCGACGGCGGCACGCTGTTTTTAGATGAAATCGGTGACATGAGCCTCAACACGCAAGCCAAAGTGCTCCGTGCGCTTCAGGAACAGCAGTTTACGAGGGTCGGAGGAACCAAGCTGCTGAAAGTCGATGTGCGGGTGTTGGCCGCATCGAACAAAGATCTTCTGAAAGAGATCGAGAAGGGCACCTTTCGTGAGGATTTGTATTACCGTCTCAACGTGGTGCCTATTGTCGTCCCGCCGCTTCGCGAGCGGCGAGAAGATATTCCGGTGCTGATCCGTCATTTCATGAAACTTCATGCGGAGGAGCAAGGCTTGCGGATCAAAGAGGTCACGCCCGAGGCCATGCACGTCTTCCAGCAGTACGAGTGGCCCGGCAACATCCGGGAACTCCGCAACTTGATCGAGCGATTGATGATCATGGTTCCTGGCAATGTCATCGACGCGACGCAGGCCACGACATCCCTGCAAGTGAAGCCTACCGGAGCCGCGCTCAGTGCTCCGAATGCGACTAGCCAGCCAGCCGTGAGCCCGCTCTTTGCGCACGCCTATGACTCGCTGCGCGATGCTCGCAATGCGTTTGAAAAGGAATATATCGGACGGAAATTACGCGAGCATCACTGGAATATTTCACGGACGGCAGAAGATTTGAAGATCGAGCGCAGTCACCTTCACCGGAAAATCAAGCTACTGGATGTGGAAATGCGGCCCGAGACGTGAGGGCCACGAGGACAACCCGATGTTCGCGCAAACACGAAGTGGTCGGGGCGAAAGGATTTGAACCTTCGACCCCTGCGTCCCGAACGCAGTGCGCTACCGGGCTGCGCTACGCCCCGACCAGGCGGGCTTACAGGAAAAGGAGCCGCGATTGTCTTACATCAGAGGGTCGAAACGCAAGCCATGTGCCTCAGCCACGCCGCGGCAGGTCACTTTGCCCTGAGACAGGTTCACGCCTTTCGCCAAGCCGGCATCCGTCCCTACAGCGGCATCCACACCTGAAGACGCCAAGGTCAGGAGGTAGGGCAACGTCGCATTCGTCAGTGCCTGGGTAGACGTACGCGGCACAATACCTGGCATGTTGGCGACGCAATAGTGCAGCACGCCTTCAACGAGATACACCGGATCCGAATGGGTCGTAGGCCGGCTCGTTTCGATGCAGCCGCCTTGGTCGACCGCCACATCAACGATGACCGATCCCGGCTTCATCTTGCCGACGAGCGCGCGTGAGACGAGTTTCGGCGCGCGGGCGCCCGGCACGAGCACTGCACCGATCAGCAGGTCCGCCGTCACCACGCTCTCCTCGATCGCCGCTTGCGTCGATGCACGCGTGACGATTCGCCCCTGGTACAGATTGTCAAGGTGGCGCAATTGCTCGATGTCAAGATTGATGACCGTGACTTGCGCACCCATGCCGACGGCGATTCGTGTTGCGGCACTGCCGACAGTTCCGGCGCCTAAGATCACTACCTTGGCCGGCTCCACGCCCGGCACGCCGCCCAACAAAAGTCCCCTCCCGCCCTGTGTGACTTCCAGATAGCGGGCCCCCACCTGGACGGACATCCGTCCGGCGATTTCGCTCATCGGCTTTAACATCGGCAGCGTTCCGTCCTTCGCCTGAATCGTTTCGTAGGCAATGGCCGTGACGCCGGCTTCCAATAACGCTTTGGTTAATTCCGCCGAAGACGCCAGGTGCAGGTAGGTGAACAGCACCTGGCCAGGACGAAAGAGGTGTGTTTCGGAGCGCTGCGGCTCCTTGACCTTGACGATCAGGGCTGCGTCGCGGAACAACGCTTCTTTGGAAGAGACGATCTTGGCGCCGGCCTGCCGATACTGATCGTCTGAAAAACCGCTGCCTGCTCCGGCAGTCGGTTCCACCAGGACTTCGTGGCCAGCCTGGTGCAGTGCCCGAACGCCGTCCGGCGTCACACCGACGCGGTATTCGTGGTCTTTGATTTCCTTCGGCACTCCGATCATCATGGTCGTCCTCTTCTCGCGTAAGGAGCAGATCAGGTCTTATTCTATCGGGAGAAACGTAGAAAGAGAACTGATGCCGCCAAAGCCGCCTCGCGCGGTGGACAGTGTGCGAAAGGGTGTTGTAAGATTTCCCTCTCGCATCGCAGCGCTACGAGCCAGAGGAGGCCACAATGGATGGAGGAGCCGGATCGTGTAATGCGTGCGGCGCGGCAGGGATCGCGCTGATGAAATTGTCGCTCGGGAAAGACTTTTTCGGTCGCGCGTACGATCGCCTCTCGCCCTCCAGCGATCAAAGTCCGAAATGGTATTGCGAGTCCTGCTCGATGCAGAAAAACCTCCAGCGCGACTTCCGTGATATCCGGGCCGAATTTGAGAAACTGACCGCCGGCCAAACCTCAGAACTGACCAAAACGGAAACGTTTCAACGGGCCGCCCTCCGACTGCGGGAAATTGCCGCAATCCTGGGGGCAACCAGCGACCAGTCGCTGTTTCTTGCCGCACCGGACGTGGCGCAGTTGATCGGACGTTTTCAAACCACGACCATGCAGGCGTAACGCACCGGACCCCTTTGTCGACATACAAGCGTCATATTTTTGTCTGTATCAATCAGCGCAGCCCGGACGATCCTAGGGGCAGTTGTTCGAAACTGGGATCAGAAACTTTGCATGCCCGCTTTAAGTCTGAAGCCAAGCGCCTGAACTTGAAGGACGTCGTCCGTGCGAATAAGGCCGGCTGTCTGGATCATTGCGCCCAGGGACCCAGCGTCGTGATCTATCCGGAAGGCGTCTGGTACAGCGTGAAAACGGAATCCGATGTCACCGAAATCATGGAACGTCACGTTCTGCACGGCGAAGTCGTGACCCGTTTGCTCATGCCTGACCATCCGGCTCCGGCCACACTACCTCCCTTGCACGCCCTGCGTTAAGGAACAATGGCGACGGAAGACAAATGGAAGGCCAACCTGGAAAAGGTGGCCTTTATGAAGCAGTTTCCAGGGTTACTTGGGTCGTGGGAGGCTTTGAAAGGCAAGACGATCGAAGCCGTGATTCCCCTCAAAGGAAAGCAAGGCGCGGCGGCGATCATCTGTAGCGACGGAACGTTCAGCGTGGCTCCGCCGATGGCGACCGAACCATACGAACTTAGCGAGACGTTGTCCGTCGGACGTTTGCTTCTCGAACCCAAGCACAGCAGCGCGTACCGGGAATTCGACCGACTGGTCAAGAAAGACAAAGATGCCCTGAGGCAGGCGCGTCTGGAAAAAATCATCGGCGCGATTGAAAACAACCTGGAGCAGATTCCTGAGTTGAAGGAACGGCTGAAAGCCCTCGTGAAGGAGTGGCCGTGAGCAGCATTCCCAAAAAGAACATGTTCGAGATCTTCTCACAAGGTCTCTTTGAAGGAGTCAAACCCATGATGATCGTTCGCGACCACCTGGTCCGACACCCCGACCGCTGCACCCATCAAGCGGTCTGCGTTCCCATTTGTCCGACGGGGGCTTGGCTGTCCACTCCTCCCTATAAATTCGATGCCGCCCGTTGCTTGGAAAGTTGCCGTCTCTGCCTCGATGCCTGTCCCTCACACGCCATTTTTGGCGTGTATAGGAAAGGTGATAAGTTGCTCGAGCCGCAGCAGAAATCGTAGCACCGCCCGCCTCTCCTTACGGAGGTAGCCGGTCTCTGACCGGCTACCTGTCCCAGTTTCTTTACGGTATCAATGTGAAATTCTGGGTTTGATTCGCCGCGGAGATATCGACGGCAGCCTCCTGTGTCGCATACCCGCCTGCCGAGGCCTGCACGCTGTACTTCCCGCCCACTGAGCTCGGCTGCTGAGTAAGGATTATCGGTAACGGCGTCGTGTAAGGCCCGAGCGATGGCGCGGCGACGGGTAACGAGAGGACATACTCGAAGTCCCCTGGGTTGGGAGTGGCGATCGGGATGGACCGAAGCGTTTTCACCGTTATCGTCGGGCCGCTTATGAGTGTCTGCCTTGCTGCGACGAACACGGCTTCCTCATCGGTCGCCGGATTCAAGATCACTGTGCCGTCGACCGTTCGAGTTACTGAGGGATCTAATGCAGGCGGCGCGACCGGGATCGGGGCTAGATTCGTACTCACTGTTCGAATTTCGGTCGCCGTATTCACCGGCACGCCTGAAATCACGGCAGTCGCCCGGTTGTCCGCGGTAATCACGACGTCATAGTTCGCCGGCGCTGCCAGGCGCGCAAGAAAGAACTTTCCGGAGGCGTTCGGCGCCGTGCGGCGCACGATTTCTCCATTCGCCTGGGCCGTCACCACGACATGGCTTCCGAGCAGCGACTGAGCCACGAAGCCCTCGATGCCATTAAGAACGAACGGGACCACCTTAATGACCGGCTTGAGGCCATAGGTTCCGTTTCCTCTCTGCACGATAGAGGTACAAGCGTCGAAGTCCAACAGCAGATCGATTCGTTGCCCAGGCGGCACGTCAAACTGATGCACGAGTTTGACTCCGCTTTGTACAGCGCTGGGCGTATCCAGGGGAATTTCCGTTGTCGTGCCGGCAAGAACCACAGAATTCGCGAACGGTGGATTCGGATTGTTTCCGTTGGACACCAAGAGCAGACGGAGCTGCGTGTAATGCCCGGCCGGCAGCGGAGTTTCGCCCAGATGCTCGAGCGCCAGATTGGGCTGTGTTGGATCATTGAGATCAAGGAGGTTGATTTTACGCGGCGGATTCAGCGTGATATCGGTCCAGCCTCCGGCATTATCCGATGCTGAATCGCTCTGATGAATGCGCACTTTACTGACGGTGACATTGACCGCATCAAAGCCGCAGGCCGGTCCATCCGTCAAAGACACGCTGACGACTCCCGGTGCTGCGGTATCATCTCCGCTGCTCCCGCAGGCTGCCAAAAACGCAAACATCAGCACTGTCGCACACAAGGCCCATCCGGGATAACCAACACGAGTCCGGTTCATGTGTTCCATCCTTACTGTGATGTGGTGTTTATGTTCGAACAGTCGTACGCACAGCTGGAGCAAGTTCTGTGCTCCCGCGCTTGCCTTTTCAGGGTATGCGCTCATGCCTCACCTGCGCGCGAAACCTTCAAGAGAACAACTGATTAGGGCTCCGTTCCTCGGATGGAGGTAGTCATCGGTCACAATCCCCTTTGAATGCAATTCCACTTTCGTAGGTGTAATTCTGCAGGAACGGTCATACACCGCTGCTATTGTCGATGACAAATAATTGTTGTTGGGAGCCAGTTTTCGGCTAGGTGAGGTATTTTCGCAGTCGGCCCCAGTAGGCCGTGCCTGTATAGGCGCATGCACCGGTGAGGATCGTCAAGGCCATCATGCCATAGACTTTCGAGCGGGAAATCTTGATCTTGACGGTAGGGTTGAGCACATCGGGAGACGAGCGAACCAGTTTCAAAGATTCTCCAGCCGAGAGGATCGGCCACATGCAGGACAGCCGCAGTCGGGTCTCGTAACGTGGGATGGCCATCGTATATAGCCAGCCCTGGTCGAGATGATCGACGGTCATCCGAATGAGCTGAGTCAGCACTGGACGAAAACGGGGAAGGTTCCGCGCATCGAGCAGATCCTGTGGCGCCAATCCATGTTCCGCCAGCATCGGTTCCGGCAGGTAACAGCGCCCGCGCTGCAGATCGTGAGCGATATCTTTCAACACGTTCGTCAGTTGAAGGCCTTTTCCAAAACGCACGCCGACTGCTGCCATGGTCCTGACATTCCAGGACCGGAGGCCACGCCGGTAGGCGCACATGAGATCGGTCCAGAACTCGCCGACGCAGCCGGCCACGTAGTAGGTATACTGGTCGAGGGCGTCGAGACTCTTCAACGCCGTCAATTGAGCAGCCGTGCTTCCCGGAAAGACCATGAGATCCATTTCCATTCCTCGTACGAGCGTCGTCATGAGCTGCCGCACGCGGCGCCGGTCCTCTGGTGAAAATTCTCCAAACACGGCAAAGCACTCTTCCAATCGCTCGAGCAACTGGCGTTCAGCCGAATCTTGCTGAACCGTCCCAACGACCTGCCGTATCTCGCGAACCTGCTCTGAAGACACTTTATCGCCGGAGAACTGTGCTTTCAACAGCGCGAGATAGTGGAGTCGGCGGGAACGATCGATCAATTCCGTATCGGCGATCGTGTCGGCCGCCCGTGCGAAGAGATAGGCCAGACTCACCTGATCCCGCACGTTCGCCGGGACCACGACCAAGGTGGTGTAGAACAGCCGCGAGACATGTTTCAGCAGATCGCGCAGAAGGGCTTGGTTGGAACCGCGGGTATGCGTGACACGACCTTGCATGGTGAGGTTCGTCAAGGAAGGTTTGGCAAGGCGCCGTCGTCGTTGTTAGCGGACTTCCAGCTTGCCTTCCATGCCTTTATCCCGATGACTCGGCAGTGGCCATAATCGCTTGTCACAGTAAATGGGGAAAGTGCCGGATTGCATCGGGGTGAATTTCACAGTAGCCGTCTTGCCGGCGCTGACATCTTGCTCGACCGAGAGACCTCCGGCTGGGTCTTTGATGATGAAGTTATGCGGGATGAGCGTCGTGACGCTTTTCAGCATCAACTCGACGGGCTTGCCCTTTTCGACGATCAGATGGGCGGGTTCATAGGAGTAACTATCGAGGATGACTGTGGTACGCTGGACTCCATCAGAATCCACAGGGACAGTAAAGGGTGGACCCATCGATGCGGGTTCGCTGCCAAAGGCGAAGGCAGCCAGCCCAAGCAAGGGTCCACAAATCACTGGCACGTACTGCGGTCGCATGAGGATCTCCTTCGATGAGAGGTTTCTAACAGGAAGGGCTCGGATCGGTCAATGTTCGCGTGGGGTTATACGGCCGCGGCACGCCTTGATTTTGGCGGTGGCAGACTTATTTAACAACCCAGTGTTTGGGGCTTTGTACTATAATGTCTACAAGTTATCATGTGCCAGGCGGTTGCAGAAAGCGCCGCTCTGAAGGAGGAATCGATGAAGTGGATTAAGGGTATTGTACTGCTCCTGATTTCCAACCTGTTGTTCCTGGTCGCGATCAACGTGATCGTGAGCTTTGTGTTGCCTGCGTTCGGCATCACCTTGGGGAGCGATACGGTCTCGCTTCTGACGATGGCAGCCATCTTCGGATTTACTGGCGCCTTCCTCAGTTTGGCGTTCTCAAAACAATTTGCCCGTGCCGCGCTAGGCGAGCGTTATCAGATCACACAGCCTCGAACACCGGCCGAACACGTGATTTACGGGGCGGTCCAGGATATCGCCCAGCGGCTGCGCATTAACATGCCAGAGGTGTGGGTCTATGAGTCGGCGGATCCCAATGCCTTCGCGACTGGTCCAACTCGTAACAACTCGATGGTGGCGGTATCGACCGGCCTGCTCCAAAACCTGAAAGAGGACGAGGTGCGAGCGGTATTGGCGCACGAAATGGGCCACGTCTACAACGGCGATATGTTCACCACGACGGTGCTGGCGGGGTTGATGAACACATTCGTGTACTTCATTTCTCTGCTCGTCCGCCGCTTTTTTGCCGAGCGGGATCAAGCGGGCCTGGGGTTCGCCTTATCGTTTGTCGTCCAGATCGTTCTGGGCTTCCTCGCGATGATTCCCATCATGTGGCATTCGCGGCGTCGCGAGTTCGGGGCTGATGCCTTCTCAGCCAAAGTGTA
>DATIGH010000177.1:0-27112 GCA_035454845.1 Nitrospira sp. | reverse complement strand
TCATCGTGTACTTGAAGTATCATCCTCACACCTGGCAATTGTTGCTTGAGTGCCCTGTGCACATTGATCATGGCGACCTTGATGAGGTCCGCTGCCGAGCCCTGAATGGGGCTATTCACGGCCATCCGCTCTCCGAAACTGCGCTGAACCGGATCCCCGCTTTGCAACTCGGGAATAGGTCGGCGTCGGCCGAGGATCGTCGTCGTATACCCCTTGGCTCGTCCTTCCGCAATGTTGCGGTCCATGAGCGCCCGAACGGATGGAAACCGTTCAAAGAACGTCTCAATGTATTTCTTGGCTTCCGCTTGCGGCACCCCAATGTTCTGCGACAGTCCGAAAGGGCTGATTCCGTACACGATACCGAAGACCACGGTCTTCGCCGCCCTTCGCATGTCCTTGGTAATCTGCGCAGCCGGCAAACTGAAGATTTCCATGGCCGTGACCATGTGAATATCCTCACTGTTGGCGAAGATCGCCAAGAGGCGAGGATCCTGCGACAAATGCGCAAGGATCCGTGGCTCGATCTGGCTGTAATCGGCGCATAACAGCTCATGGTCTGGTGGGGCGACGAACGCCTCGCGGATGCGCAATCCATAGTCACCCTTGACGGGAATATTTTGCAGATTTGGCTCCGTCGAGGAGAGCCGCCCCGTGGCGGCCACTGTCTGATTCAGTGAAGTGTGCAGCCGTTTTGTCTGTGTGTTGATCAAGAGAGGCAGCGCATCGACGTACGTCGATTTCAACTTGCTGATACTGCGGCAATTCAGGATGTGCGCCGGCAACTCATGTTGGGCAGCGAGTTGGGTGAGGGTGTCTTCGTCGGTGGAATACCCGGTCTTTGTTTTTCGAACCGGCTTAAGCCCGATTTTCTCGAACAGAACGGCCGCGAGCTGTTTCGGGGAATTGATATTGAATTCGCCGCCGGCCAATCCGGCAATGGTTTCCATCGTGCGGTCCATCTCACGTTCAAGTTCTTTTCCCAAAGCGTGCAACCGGTCGACGTCCAGCAGAAAACCGTTCCGCTCAATCTCAGCCAGGACAGGCACAAGCGGCATCTCTACGTCGGTGAACAGCTTCAAACTCCCCTGCTCCAACAATCGTTCGCTCATGGCCGCACCGAGGTTGACCAATACAGCGGCGGCTTCTATGGCATCCTCACGTGAGCCGGCATCAACTTCGAACAGCGATTGGGAAGATTGGGTGTGGCCGAACTGAAGCCGGGTTCCCAAAACCTCTAAGGCAATCGTTTCGAGCTGATGGTCCCGGCGGTTGGGGTTGAGCAGATAGTCGGCAATCATCGTATCCATGCATGGACCGCCCAGATCTAGTCCGGCCCGATGAAGCGCCAGCAACATCGTCTTGAGATCGTGAATGACCTTTGGTCGCACGACACCTTGAAGGAGCGTCGTCATGGAAGGCACCAAGACGCGATCGAATGGAATGAAGCCTGTCGTCCCCCCCGCTGAAAGCGCCACTCCGAGCAGGGGTGCCTGAACACCCGATCCAGCACCAAGCAGGCATTGGATTCCAAGGGGCCCCTCCTTCGGCAGCGTGCTGATGAACCGCTGCGCGGAGGCCTCATCTCCGATGATCACCCCGGCATCCAACCGTTTTGATTCTGACGGCCTCGCTGTGGCCTGAAAATTTTTCAGCAGCGTCGTAAATTCCAGCTCCCGGAGCAGATCGGCAAACCGCTCCTGATTTGCCGGCTTGAGCTGATAGTGCTCGGGATGGAAGTCGACCGGGCTGCGCGTGTCGATCGTGGCAAGCGTCCGGCTGAGGCGGGCATTCTCCGCTTGTTCGCTCAACAGGGTTTTGATCCGTGCAGGCGTCACTTCTTCGACCCGACGGAGCAGCTCCTCGATCGTGCCGAATTGCACGATAAGCTTTGTCGCCGTCTTCTCGCCGATTCCTCGAACTCCGGGTATGTTGTCGGTACTATCCCCCATCAAGCCCATCACTTCCACCACCCGCGCCGGTTCGACGCCGAACCGCTCACGACACTCCGCTTCGCCGATCCATTTGCTCTTCACGGGATCGTAAATGCGAACGTGCGGGGTCAGGAGCTGGAACATATCCTTGTCTCCCGTAACAATGACGACGTCATAGCCCACCCCCTCTGCCTGGATCGCCAGAGTGCCGATCAAATCGTCGGCTTCATACCCCGCTTGCCTGACGACAGGGATGTTCAACGCTTCGACGACCCGATGGATATAAGGAATCTGCGCGCTCATGCCCTCAGGCATGGGCGGGCGTTGGGCCTTGTAAGCCTGGTAGGTATCATGCCGCAGCGTCGGCCCTGCCTCGTCGAAGACCACCGCAAGACCTTGGGGCTGGTGCTCGCGGATGATCTTCATCAAGGTGGTCGTGAAGCCGTAGACAGCGTTGGTCTGCAGCCCCTTGGAATTATTCAGAGCGGGAAGCGCGAAGAAGGCGCGATAGACATAGGCGCTTCCATCAATCAGGTACAAGGTCGGCCGATTGGAGGCAGTAGGTCCTGGCAGCATGGAAGTATGCGAGTCAAGCATTCAGGTTCCGCGCTCAACGGCACGGACCGGTTCATGTTTCAGGGGCGAGGACGAACGGCGGTCTCCCGCGCCTTTTTCGCATGCTGTTGACCACGCTGAGCACGGCGGGCTGGCTGATCAGCTTGGCTTCGAGCTTTCGTTTGCCCGGGAAATCGAGCATGGACACCCCAATGAGCATGGTCAACACACCCTGACCAGGCAAAAATAACATCAGAAAGCCTGCAAAGAGGAACACCGTTCCGATGACGTTCTTTACAAGGTGGCCGACGATCCGGAGGACCGGATGATGATTTTGCATCCAGGGACGAGGGACACGGAGGTCGAAATAATCCGCCGATAGCCGAACGAGAATGAACGGGATGGCGATCAGCGTGCCGATGAAAAGAACGACGGACAGCGCCGCCAGCCAGATCAGGGTTTCTGTCGAGACATAGCGCTGAACCGTCGAAAGGAGCCCGTCCATGGGGAGGGCATCCTAACATGCGATGTACAGTCACTCAAGCAAAGGAGCCGGCCGCGACGCTGGTTTACTGGGCCTCTGCCGGCAGCTATAATCCGCCCATGCGTGAGACTTTGCTTTGCCTCGGCCTGTGGCTGCTGCTGCCACTTGCCTCACTCCCATGGGGTACTCCGACCGCAGTCCTCGCGGCCTCCGATGAACTCCAGATCGCGGTGAGCAAGAAGGGATTGGGCAAGGAGGTCGTAATCACGCAAGGGACGCGCGAGTGGTTCATGCTTGTCGAGGTCACGCCGGAGAACACCGTGATCGTCCGTCAGGAAAAGGACCGGGATCAGTATGTCGTAGACGAAAGTGAAACGCACGATCGTCCTCTGGCACCGGTTGAGGTCGACGCGGCGATCAATGATTACATCAATAGCGTCAAGGCCCGTGCCCCCCAACCATAGTATGAGCCACTCACGACCGAAGTTCGTCCTCTTTGCTCACAACGCCACATACGACAAGCTGCATCAGGTGGCCACACTCGGTCTGACGGCTGCGGCAATGGGCAAGGACGTCATTGTCATCTTGCTGTTTTGGACCATCAAGAAACTGGCGGAAGGGAAGATCGATGACATTGACTTCCCGCCGGAATATGCGGCGTCCAGCGGAGACGTGGCACGCTTGCTCAAGGAAAAGAAAGTGCCGAAGATTTCCGAGATGTTCGCCGAAGCCAAGCTAGTCGGAAAGGTCCGGCTCATCGCCTGCAGCGCTGGACTGGAGTACATGGGCGTCGATAGTGAGGCGGTGTCCGCGCAGGTTGACGAAGTGTTGGGTCTCCCGGCGATTATTTCTCTGACGGCCGACGCGGAAACGAAGCTGTTCATATGAAACGCCGCTCGTCTCTCGTCGTTCGTCCCTCGTCTCTCGCAAAAGCCGCTGACAAGCTGAAAGGTCGCATGCTGACATAAGAAGGAAACAATGCTGGCGATCTAGCCTGTCAGCATGTCAGCTTGGAACTTGTCATGGTGCGATCCTGCCCGCTTCACGAGCGACGCTTCACGTTTAACGACTTCTCGTCACCCCCACCCGATCGCACATGGTGCTGAGCCTGCATCGGCTGCAGAACGGTGAAACTGGCTGGCACAGATTCTGGCCGTAGGGCACGAGCAAATCATTGAAGGTGATCCAATATCGCTTCGGAAGCTGTGCGCGCAGCGCTTGTTCGGTCTCTTCGGGCGTTCTGGTCTTGACATACCCCCAACGATTGCTGATGCGATGCACATGGATGTCGACACAGATTCCGGGCTTTCGGTAGCCGACCGTCACTACCAGGTTGGCCGTTTTTCGCCCGACGCCCGGTAATGTGATCAACTCGTCGATCGACTGTGGGACCTTGCCGCCATGAACCTCGAGCAGCCGCCGGCAGATCCCATGGATGGCTTTTGCTTTCGTGCGGTAAAACCCCACCGGGTAGATTGCCCGTTCGATTTTGCGACGGGAAAGGTTGAGCAATCCGGCTGGCGTATGCGCGAGCGCAAACAGACGCGCGCTTGCCTCGCTGGTCGTTTTGTCCTTGGTTCGCAAGCTGAGCAGGCAGGAAATCAGAATGCGGAAGGGATCACGAGCCGATGTCCGGGCAACGACTCCGACAACCGGCTCCTGCCAGTGGCGGACCTCCCGCCGGACGAGTTTCAACGCCGCATGGATCTGATCCGGACGCATGAGCAAGGATCCGAGTCGAGTTGAAATGCTGAAAGGCGATGCGAATGAACGGAGGGGCTATTCCGGCCGGCGCTTCGACAACCACTTCTGACGGCGACGCTGGGCTTCCCGTTGCTTGGCCTTCTTGCGGACACTGGGCTTTTCGTAATACCGCCGCCGCTTCAGCTCCCGGAAGAGCCCTTCCCCCGCAAGCTTTTTCTTCGCGACTTTAAGCGCTTTTTCGACATTATTGTTGAAGACTTTGATTTCCATCCGTCTCTCGTCTGCACTTTCCCAGGCGATGCCTGCAAGGAATGTTTACCTACCCGACCAGGGGGCGGAGTGTAGCATAGCACTTTCAGTTCCTCAAGGTTGTCCGTGACTTGCTGCACCCTCGGCACAATGGCTGCCCTAAGTTGCTGATTTGGCTGCACTTTCAAATTTTCGTTTGTCGTATGTAGGCTGGCTTCCGTTGCGGCGATTGCCAGGATCACCCCAACCTGCACGTCAGATCGCAGTCGCAGTTTTACCGCTGGCTGGCAAGCCGTCAAAAGCGTGGCGGCTTCTGCGGATCGCTCTGCTATTTCAAGTGGAATTTCGGTCGCGACATGAAGCGCTGAGGACACTGCCACGGGACGCTCGTGGTCGGTGGCAGGCAGTCTTGTCGCCGCAACAAACATGTTGTAGGCCTCGCCATCGGCCTCAATCAAATGCCTCAATCGGCGGGCGATCTCGTCAAGACGATGCTCCACGGCCGGCTGCCGGCTGAGTCTGGCTGCCATGATCCCGAGTGCCGAGGCCAACGCACCAGTCAAGGCTGCAACCGCCGCTCCGGCTGGCACAGAGGTCGGTGCCGCCACGGCTTCGAGCCAGTCGGCGATGGAAGAGCGCAGCAGTGGTTGGTTGATTGGAGGAGGATCGGTCTTGACGGGTTGCGTCAGGGCGGTATCGATTCGCGCCTCAAGAATCTGCGCCGGATCGAAACGATCGAGACGAAGCGCATGTCTGACGGGCTCGGTGATTGCCGCCTGCGGTAATAGCCCGACGATTTCCGCACCCGCAATGTCCACGCCGTGGCGGTTTGCCTGAGCTTCCACCGCCTTGAACGCCACGTGAAGCGGTGTCACTTCATAGTCGGTCAGGTTCATCGCCACCTGAACTAACCGGCGGCTGGCCAACTCGACCCCGATCGCCTTGAGGTGCCGCAACCCCCCATTTGATTGGCGAATGGATCTCGCGATCGAGCGGGCAAGCCCAAGGTCGGTCGACGCCAGATTGACATTGAACGCTATTAATGGAGGCCTCGCGCCAATCACCATGGCACCTGCAGTCTCATGCGGCCGGGTCGGCCCGAAGTCCGGTGTCCAGTCGGGATCAGAGGCCATACGGAAGGCGAGCCCTTCCAATCCGCCACGGCGAACCGATTCCAGCGGTGCATGATCGCGATGCGAAGCCGCCCGTTCATAGAGAAACACGGGAATATCGAGCTCCGTGCCGACTCGATGCCCCAGACGTTTGGCGGCCTGCACACACTCGCGCATGGAGATGCCCTTAATTGGAACAAAGGGCACGACATCGGTGGCACCGACCCGTGGATGCACGCCGGCGTGGACGCGCAAGTCGATGAGGTCGGTGGCGATGCGGATGGCCCGAAACATCGCTTCGACCACGTCCTCGATGTCTCCGACAACGGTCATCACCGACCGATGGTGATCGTAATCCGACGTCTGATCCAGGAGGCGGACTCCCGGGACCGAGGCCAGAGCATCGATCAAGGCCTGAATGGTGGCGAGGTTACGACCCTCGCTGAAATTCGGCACACATTCAACAATACGGTCCATGCGAACGCGGTCGCTCCACAATAAAAAAGCCGGAGGTGCAATCCATTTCCTCCGGCTTCCTTCTCCATCGCCCTACGCACTGCGCGTGTTACTTGGTTTTCTTGACGAACGCTTTGTAAATCGGTCCCGAAGTCGCTTGCTCCTCTTCCATTCCCATCAAGTGATGCCCTGTGGTCTCGCACCAGGCGGGCATGTCCTTCTTGATCCCTTCGTCATCGGACACGACTTCCAGGACTTGGCCCAACGTCAGTTCCTTGATTTTCTTGCTCGTCATGATGATGGGCATCGGACAGAAATATCCGAGCGTGTCGAGCTTTACATCCGCCTGCATAGGTAAAACGACTCCCCTCGCCTCAAGCCTCAATCAAATGAACAGGTTGACACTGCCCTGCTTCGCTTCGGCCAAATAGGTCGTGACGCCTGCAAACTGATCGATGCCGTCGATCAATGTCTCCTTGCTGATACCCATCAGTCCCATCGTGGTCGTGCAGGCGATAAAGCGGACGCCCAGATCCATCGCCGTCTCCATCAGCTCGGGAACACCGGGCATCTTGTTCTGCTTCATCACTTTTTGCATCATCCTGGTTCCAAGGCCGCCGAAATGAAACCGGCTCAGCGGTAACTGTTCAGCTCCCCCCTTGTTCAAGAAGCCGAACATGCGCCGCAGCCAATCCTTGGCCTGACTGGAGGCACCTTGCCGGCGAATCGTATTCAATCCCCAGAACGTGAAGAACATCGTCACCTTCATCCCCATGGCAGCGGCACCTGTCGCAATGATAAAGGCTGCCATGGCCCGGTCCAGGTCTCCGCTCAACAGCACGATGGTCACTCTATCGGGTTTCGTTGTTTGAAGGTCCGCCAGAGCGACCGCTGGATCCATTTGTGTGGTAGTCATGGGCGCCTCTCGAAATCAACGCATGGATTCTCGTCGTTTTTGACTATAGTCGCCGCCTCTTTTTCCTGTCAATACAACATCGCCGCCGGTGGTCCAGGTAGAACGCTAGTTGCCAGACAAAAGCAAACTCATGGCGCGCCGGATTTGCAGGCGTGAACCGAGCAGAACCACAATGTCGCCGGGTTGAAGTTTCGTTTTGAGTGCCGGATTCGACTCCGTGACCCCATTGCGGGTAAAGGCAATAACGGACGCGCCTGTCATAGGCCGAATGGTAAGATCAGCGAGGGTTTTGCCCACGGCAGGGGAATCGTCGTCGATGCGGCAGGTTTCGACCTCGGCATCCGTCAACGTGCCGCCTCGTAGATGGTGCGCCAGTTCAGGCAATTCACTGCGCCGCAGGAGCGCATAGCCTTCCCGTCTGACCTGCTCAGCCTTCGCGGTAATGAAGTCCTGCGGCAGGTTGTAGGTCCGAAGAACCAACGCGAAGATCTCGATCGATGTTTCAAACTCTTCGGGCACCACATCATCGGCTCCGATGTCGTGAAGCTCTTCCAGTTCCCGCAGATATCGGGTCCGGACGACGACCCGGACTTTCGGATTGAGCACTTTCGCGACCTGGACCGCCCGTCGTGTAATGAAGGGATCGGAAATGGCCACCACCAGCACCTTGGCGTCTTCGATTCTCACATGCCGTAAGACGTTGGGATTGGTCGCATCCCCGTAGTAGATCGGCACTCCATGGCGGGATTCCCGACGGACGGTATCGCCGTCAAGATCGAGCGCCAGATGCGGGATTTCTGTTTCGCTGAGCACCCGGGCCAGGTTCCGGCCGTTCAACCCATATCCGACGATGATCACATGGTCTTTCAGACGGATGTGACTTCCTTCTGTCTGAAGCACGTGCGCCTCGGTCCTCGTAGGCAGCCAGCGCCTAAGCCGCTGTACGGCTTCCACTCGCCGGGCGAGTACAGGCGACCACTGCATCAAGAAGGGAGTCACAATCATTGAGAGGACGGATACGGAGAGAAACACCTGATAGGAATCACCCCGCAACAAGCCGCTCTCCTGGCCCTGTTGAGCCAGCAAAAAACTAAATTCTCCCACTTGGGCGAGGGCCACTCCAACCATGAATGCGGACCGCGGGGGAATGCTCATCGCCAGAGCGGCGGCGGCTCCGGCGATGAATTTTACGAGGAGAATAAGAAGCAGCAGACCGAAGACCAACACCGTCTGTTCGATCAACACCCGCCAATTCATCAAGATGCCGATGGAGACGAAAAAGAGGCTGTTAAAGCTGTCGCGAAACGGCAGCACATCCGCCATGGCCTGGTGGCTGTATTCGGACTCAGAAATGACCAGTCCGGCAATGAACGCTCCCAGTGCGAGCGACAGCCCTCCCAGAGAGGTTAGCCAGGCGATGCCAAGACAGAGGACGATGATCGTCAACAGAAACAGCTCACGGCTGCGGCTCCGGACGATGTGCTCCAAGAGTTTGGGAACCGCATACCACGCGGCGGCGATGATCAGGCCAACCACAAGTACCGATTTGGCCAACGTGGAAAGAATCGAGACGGCCGATCCTTCGACGCGGCTGGCCAAAATGGGAGTGAGGAGCATCATGGGCACGACGGCGAGATCCTGAAAAATCAAAATCCCGATGGTTGTCCGGCCATGAATCGAATCGCTGTCGCCTCTTTCCGCAAGCGCTTTCAAGACGATCGCCGTGCTGCTGAGTGAAAGCAGAAATCCCCAGAAGATGCCCTCTTGCCAGGACAACCCCACCGATATGTCACCCAACCATGCCACCAAAAGGACGCTCCCGACCTGGATGGGCCCTGCGACGAAGAGCAGACGGCGCAGTGACGCCAGTTGGACCAGCGAAAACTCAATCCCAATTGTGAACAGGAGCATCACGACGCCGATTTCAGCAAGCACCTGCACGGTTTCGATGTCTCCGATCAGATTCAGCCCGTGCGGTCCGATCAGGGCGCCGGCCACGAGGAACCCGGCGATGGACGGAAGCCTGAATTGATGAAAGAGAAAGACCACGGCGATCGAAACGGAAAAAATGACGAGTAGATTGCCGAGCACGCTGTGATCAGTCATAGAGATGCCGCAAGGAGTCAGGCGTGGGTCGTGGGTCCGGCGCGAGAATACTCCAGCCCGGTGAAACGAACAAGATCCTGCGGCTTGGGGATGGATGAGCGCACCTGCGCCAAAATGCTGCTCGAGCAACGAGACGGGACCTGCAACGAGATTGCTTGAGCACTCTATCTCATGACTTGGAGCGCCTCATTGCGGGCGGCGGATCGAAGGAGGGCCATGACGCCGGCAAAATGCCTGGTCTTGGAAGGTTCTGTGGGAGGGATCCGCTCGGCAAGAGCCGCTAAGATGCAGGTGCTTGGATTGGCCGCGACCTATCCTATTGATAAACTCCACGAATCGACTGCGTAGCCCGAAGCCTCGAGGATCTGACCCACCAGGTGGCTATCAAGCGTCGGGGCTGACGCGGCTCTGGCCGCACCCCCGCGCGAAGACCTTGTCCGCATACACCCCTCCAAAGGTGAATAGACGGCTTCCTCATCGGTGGCATAGCTTGTCAACATCTGGACAGCACACGACGCACACAATGTACACGACGAGACGCAAGTCCATGACGCAGCTTTACTGGAGGTGCTCTATGCGGCCAATTTCAACATTTTCACTTGTCGCAGCGGCCGCGCTGGCTTTGGCCGCCTCATCGGCGTTGGCCGAGACGACTGAGACCGTAAAATTCGATCCTTCACGCATGTGGGAATGCACACAGGCGGACGGATCATCGATGTACACCAACAAGGAACGAGCCGGCTGTAAGCTCATGGTTCTTAAGGAACTCTCGGTCGTGCCTTCGTTGGACCACATGCCGACCTATCGCCCAGCGCCATCCCCGACGCCACACCCCGAGATGTCAGGATACATGGATCGCATGTCGCGGGGTGCCGCCGGTGGAGTTCAGCAGATCCCCGATTGGGCAAGGGACTGGCATTCGAGCGTTGCCTGGACCGGGGGGTCAGTGCAAGCCGAAGTTTGCTCGCTCTATGGCGAATGGATCAATCTGGTCCAGAAAACACGCGGAGGGTTTTTCTTTGGGTCGGACCCGTCGTACGGCGGAGATCTTTCAGGGCAAAACCAGCGTGGCGCGAGCTATTCGTTTTACGACAACGCCCGCTATATAACGTTGGCCAAACTGTTCGGCCCCGGCTTCGTTCCCATCGGTTGTCAATAAGCCCGTCCGGACTTCTCATTGTGAGGCGTCGGGCCGACAGGCACGACGCCTCACGTCATAGCTTATAGAAGCTCCGGTACCACTCGACGAAACACGGGATCCCCACCTCAATGGGCGTCGAGGGCTTGAATCCGACCTCGCGGGCTAAATCGTCGATATCCGCATATGTCGCGGGGACGTCGCCCGGCTGCAACGGCATGAGCGTCATGTCCGCCTTCTTGCCCAGCGTCTGTTCCAGCACCTCGATGAAACGCAAAAGCTCCACCGGTTGATGATTGCCGATGTTGTAAATACGAGCCGGTGCCGTACTCGTTCCGGGGTCCGGGTTGTCGCCGGACCATGCCGTGTTGGGCTGGGCCGTGTGATCGAGCGTCCGCACCACGCCTTCGGCGATGTCGTCGATATAGGTAAAGTCACGCCGCATCTTCCCATGGTTGAACACTTCTATCGGCTTCCCTTCGATAATCGCTTTGGTGAACAGAAACAGGGCCATGTCGGGCCGTCCCCAAGGGCCGTAGACCGTAAAGAATCGCAATCCGGTGCAGGGAATACGGTAGAGATGCGCATAGCAATGCGCCATCAATTCATTGGCTTTCTTGCTCGCTGCATAGAGCGAGACCGGGTGATCGACATTATCGTGGACCGAGAACGGCATGTGGGTGTTGCCGCCGTAAACTGAACTCGACGAGGCGTACACCAGATGGTCCACCTTCACCTGGCGGCAGCCTTCGAGGATGTTCATGAAGCCTTCGATGTTGCTGTCGGTATAAGCATGAGGGTTGACGAGTGAATACCGCACGCCGGCCTGAGCGGCAAGATGCACCACACGCCGAATCGGGTACTCGAGAAACAACTCCTTCATGCCCTGGCGATTCGCCAAATCCAGCTTGACGAACTGAAAGCCATTCAGCGGTGTCAGCTGGGCGAGCCGTGCTTCTTTCAGCCGAACATCATAATACTCGTTGAGATTATCGAGACCAATGACCTGGTCACCGCGCTCGATTAACCGACGGGCGACATGAAAGCCGATGAACCCGGCGGCGCCTGTCACGAGCGTGAGACTTCGTCCTGTCGTCATGTCACCTCCTCGATGCGAACATTCTTCAGTCAGGCACCGCCGCCCTGTTTCATGAATGGCGGTTCGCCATATGCGGCACGGTACAGATGTAACGGCGAGAGCGTCTCTCCGGCCGATCGGATCCCGATGTCTCCGTGCTCCCTCTCGCTGAACACGTCCAGGGCCCGCCCGTAATGATAGCGGCAGCCATCGGATTCGAGAAGGGTCTTGAGGCCCTCCGGGCGCTCCCAGTGTGCCGTGAGCAACGCCGTTCGAGCCGGATTGCGCTGGCTGAACATGAATGAGAGATGATCGGGATACCAGTCTGCTCCACCGGTCGCATAGGAAACGAACAGCTTGGCTCTGGCAGCGGCACATAATTCGGCGAGATAGCTATTGGTCAAGTAGCCGTTCTCCCCGACGTCCAGCCATTTTCCGGGATGAGACAACGGCGCATGCGCCGCGTGGCTGCGGATCTCGAGCAATTGCTGCTGCGACGCGAACACGAGGTGGAGTGGACCGTACTTGTCGACCAGTCGTCGAATGACGTCATCCTTCAAGGCCGATCCGCCGTCATTCGTCGGTCCGCTATCCGCGTGCACCAGGACGTTCTGACCCCGATCGCTGATCAGATAACAGTTACGGGGCATTGCCAGGTCGCAGGGATCTTCGCCATAAAACGGGACCGAGACGACGGTACCGCCTTCGAACGGCCAGACTTCTCCGTGCGCCAGCTCCACGACACGTCCGAATCCCAGTTCCCGCAGGAGGGCTGGATAGTCGTAAAAGAAATGCTTTTTGTTTCGACGACTGGGCACAATCACCGGTGTATCCTTCGGGAGATGCAGCAACGTGCGCGGGTCGACGTGGTCATCGTGGTCATGCGTCAGAAAAATTGCCGAAGGCCTCGGCAGAAGGGACGGCCAGAGCGATGGCACCGAGGATTCGGCGAACCAAGGAAGCAGCCAGGGATCGAACAGGAACACGTTGTCCTGTTGCCTGTACAGGAGAGCGGCGTGCCCCAAATGGACGGTCTCGCGGTCTTGCACGGCCTCGAGCCATCGTCGGCGAATCGGCGTTTCCCGCGCCGTGAGCAAACATTCATACTGTTGCAAGGTGTCCATCACGCGGGACAACACGGGCTGCGCCTCCCGGGGCGAAGACATCACGACCGTTTTAATTTCCTCGGCCCGATGATTGCCACTCAACATCCCGATGAGTTTTCCGACGATCGGTCCGAGTGGCCGCTGGTCGAAGCCTATAGGAATGGCCTGCCGCTTAACGGAGTGGAAAATACGTAGCCCTCCATTCGTCACGGTGGAGGATTGAGCCGGCTCGAACGGCACTTCCCATTGGAAGCTTCCGTCGGGCTTGCGTCCACACCTGATGTACCGGCTCAAATACGGACGGGCGTTGACGGCTTCGGCATAGGCATCCTCAAGCCGCCTTTGACGGTCGGGATCATCGAGGGGGGCCCGCTTCGAGAACACATCGCTGATGGCGGTATCGATGGCACTCGCCATGACGGAATGGGCTTCCTGCAATGCGGCGACGACGTCGGGGGCGAGACCGCCGACAAAGGGGAAGGGACCCGGCGGGTCGGCACTTTCGAGCTGCAGCCAGCACCAGGGCGCCAGGCTCAGAAAGTGATCGCGAGGCCCTTTATCCCAGATCGTGCTCATGGCAGTAGTGAGTGATCAGTGATGAGTGATGAGGGATCAGTTAAATAGCGTGCCAGGAGTCGCTCATCACCCATCACCTAGCACTTCACGGTCGTTGACTGATGGTCGGTTCATAGAGGGCTTGAACGACGTTTCCGTCGGGATCTGAGAAGTAAAAGGAATAGCTGCCGTCCCGATGGTGCTTCGGTGGTTTGGCGATCGCGCCGCCCAATGAGTCGATCTTGCCCTCGATGTCTTTGTAGAGTTCATCGACGGCGCCGGGGTCTTGGAGGATGACCCCGATGTGATCGAGCAGCTGCGCTGTTGGCGGCTGATAGGCCGCGAGTTCGCCGCGCGCAATTTGATGCAACGCCAGATTGTCAGTCCCAGAGCTGAGATAGACATTGTCGGCATCGGGTTCCCACACCACCTTCATCCCTAACAGCTCCTCATAGAAGGCGCGAGAGCGGACCAAATTGGTGACGCGTAGCGCCACATGGCGGATCCCCCGATGCACGGCTCGATCCATCGCACTCTCTCCGCAGGCCACGCCCCACATGGGTGGCCGCTTGCAGCCCGTATAGTAGGTGGGGCTTTAGAGCGGCGTCAAACTGAATTTCTCCGCCCTAGGAAGCTGCGACTCGGTTCGACGTTGTGTTACGATGCGCGCATGTCTTACCGTGTCGCGGTAATGGTCATTGGATCGGTCCTCTTCCTGTCCGGAGGAGCGATCGGCAATGAGGTCCTCCCTCCCGGGAAGAATTCCGCTCCCATGGTCGTGATTCCTGCGGGCCCGTTTCCGATGGGCGTGCCACCCGGCGACCGCGATGGAGGACGTGACGAATATCCACGTCACGAGGTCTATCTCGACGCCTATGCCATCGACACGTATGAGGTCACCAACGGTCGGTACCTCGAATTTGTCAAGGCCACTGGCCATCGCGTGCCCCAGAATCCGAAAAATCCTACCAGGAACCTTTGGCAGGGCGAAGAGATCAGCGAGTTACTGGTCGACCGACCAGTCGTAAACGTAGACTGGGCCGACGCAGCGGCCTACTGCGCCTGGGCGGGCAAACGGCTGCCGACCGAAGCCGAGTGGGAAAAAGCCGCGAAAGGTAATCATGATTGGCGCTTTCCGTGGGGAAATGTTGAGCCCACAGCCAAACATCTCAACTACAATCAACAGTGGATCGGTGAAAAAACCTTGATGCCGGTCGGGAGTTACGAAGCCGGCAAGAGTCCGTATGGCGTCTACGACATGGCGGGCAACGTCTGGGAATGGGTGAGCGATTGGTACGATCCACATTATTACGAGAAAAGTCCCAAAAAGAACCCGAAGGGTCCGCAGACAGGGACAACACGTGTCCTGCGAGGTTCAGGCTGGCAGAACGAAACCCCGACCGTCCGGATCTTCACACGCGTCGAGAGCGATCCGTCGGTCAGGAACGAATCGACCGGATTCCGCTGCGCCCACGATGTGAAATAACCGTTTGCGTTGAGAATCTGCCCCGTCGTGGTACAACCGTGTCATGAACGGATCGGAACAGACAGATCAGCTCAGGAATAAAACGAAACAATTCGCCATCGGCATTCTCAAGCTGTGCGGCCCACTTCCCAAGACACCCGAGATTCTCGCCATTCAAACGCCCTTGGTAAAAGCCGCCACCACGTTGGCTGCGAATTGCCGCGCGCTGGCGCGGGCATGGTCGGAAGACGATTTCCATCATAACCGCAATCTGGCCTCGGGAGACGCTGATGACTGCGTCTTCTGGCTTGAGTTGCTCGCTGCGGCAGGTACGGAACAAGACCATCCCATTCAAGCGCTCCTCGAAGAGATCGCCGAGATCGTGGCACTCTTGTCGATTTGCGGAGAGCCTGACAAGCCGACTCCATCGCCTCAGCCCGACAATCCCCAAGCGCCCCAGGCCACAACGCCCCCTCCACCACCGCCGCTTCCCAGCGACTTTCACGGGTTACGGGTGCTGTCATTCGAAAGCCGGATGGCCACGGAGATGGCACGATTGATCAAACGGTATGGCGGTGAACCGCTAGTCGTCCCGGCTGTGAGGGAAATTCCCATCCCACTGCAAGACAACGGCGCGGTGTTTCGCTTCGGGGTGAAACTGATTCTCCACCAAGTCGATATTCTGATCCTCATGACCGGCGTGGGAGCGAAAGCGTTGTTCGAGGTGCTTCAAACTCGCTATCCGCTCGCTGAAATCATCGAGGCGCTCAAGAAAACGATCGTGGTGACACGTGGCCCGAAACCTTTGGCTGTGCTGAAGGCCATGGGTATGGACGCCAATATCACGGTCCCGGAGCCCAACACATGGCACGATGTGATCGCGACGTTGGATTACTACCGCCCCGTGCAAGGCTTGAGGATCGCGATTCAGGAGTATGGCGTGTCGAAGCCTGAGATGATCGAAGATTTGAAGAAGCGCGGCGCCGAGGTGTTTTCAGTGCCGGTGTACCGGTGGGCGCTTCCCGAGGACACCGGGCCCCTCGAGGGCGCCATCGCGGAGGTGCTGAACGGCCAACTTGACGCCATCTTGATCACGAATGCCGCTCAAATCGACCATGTCATGCAGCTGGCTGAACGAAAGAATATGGCGCAGCCGTTCCGAGACGCGTGCCGGCGCATGCTCGTGGCGTCCATTGGCCCGACGGCCAGTGAAGGGCTTAAACATCACGACCTTCCGGTCGATTTCGAACCCTCCCATCCCAAGATGGGTATTCTGGTCAAAGAATTCAGCGAGCAGTGCCACGCCCTTCGGCAGGCCAAGCCGGCTCAACAGCAAGCGCCGCGATAGACTCGAAGCGCCCGGTCAGTGCAGCCCGGTCTGCGAAGGTTGAGAGCCGTCCGCAGGCTCCTTCGCATCACGCGCACAGCGGAAGCCAAGCCAGTTCATTTTCGTATTGGGATCGGTCCCGTTGCGTTGCGCAGGACGCACGGTAGGGGTACTATCGATCCAGCCTCCGCCTCGAAAGGCCCGCTGCGTACCCTTCTCCGGTCCCTTGGGATTCCGGTCCGGCGCCTTCTTGTAGTAAGCGGGGTCATACCAATCAGCCGTCCATTCGGCCACGTTGCCGGCCATTTGAAACACGCCATACGGGCTGACGCCGTTCTCATATTTGTCGACCGAAATGATGGGTGGATAGAGCAATAACCTCTCGGGGCGATCGCGCACCGGTCCTGATAAACCCGTGCGGCCGAAGTTGGCGCGGCTCAGCCCGGCCGGTTCATTCCCCCAGGGATAGATCCTTCCGTCCTCTCCCCGTGCAGCCTTTTCCCATTCCGCCGATGTCGGCAGGCGCTTGCCGGCCCAGGTGCAATAGGCGTCGGCATCAAACCATGAGACGTGCATGACCGGGTGGTTGGCCATGGTTTCCTGAAAGTTTCCACCGTCATACTGCCAGTCGATCAAAGGTTGACGATTGGTTGCCAGAACAAATTTCAGAAATTGGACTGTCGTGACCTCGAATTTATCGATCTCATACGCATCAAGGTATACCTTTCTCTGGGGAAACTCCGCCGGGTAGGCATTGCGGTCGACTTTCCTGTCGCTTCCCATAATGAACGTCCCAGCCGGAATGTTGACCATCTCATCGTGCGCGGGCAGCTTGGCGCGTTCCGCAGCGAGTCTCTTTCCTTCGGGCGTCCATTCCCTCGTCACGTCCGCAACGTCCAACGCCCACGCGGAAAGATTTATGCCGATCAAGCCTCCCATGACCATGGCTGTTAAGACACTCGCCCCTCGCACCGCAGAGCCTTTCTGTTGTTGCCTCACGGTTCTTTCCGCTCCCCGTTCGGATCCTTGTCGAAATCTTCGAGGGGCTGAAAGTTGACCGGCAAATTGAATAGGTAATCGGACACCGGCCGCATTTTCACATGCTGGTACTCGATAATCCAACTGCCGTCTTTCTTGGCGAGCTTCATCGGAAACTGCAGATCCGTCGCGACCCACTGATAGTACTGCTCCACCCGCTCGCCCGCCTTTGTCGTCACTTCGTACAAGGTGGTCGGGTGCCCTTCACGCACTTCCGTCCCGATTTCCTGCCGCTCGATTTCACCCTCGAGCAGCGTCGTGACGCGGAGATCCTGTTGGGAGTCATACGGCAGCGTCTTGAAATGCTTCATGCGTGACAGAAGCAGCCACACGAGTTGCTTGTCCTTGCGCACGATGGTGACATTGACCGGCCCCAGCGAGTGGTGCTCGATGCGCCACATCTGATCTCGATAATAGATGGACGCTTTGTGGGTTCGGCCGTCGATCTTGGTGATCTGGTCGGCGGTAAATTCCAGTGCACATACGGAACCCGCCGTCGCCCATCCGACCATCACGAGGCACAACAGCATCAGCCGGTGGCGCATCGTCTCATCCTAACATACTCCTCTCCGGCGACCCTCATGATGGTCGTGGTGTTCTAGTGAATGGCCAAGACTGCTGCTCCGCTGATGGCGCCGGCCTTCAGACGCTGCAACGCTTGGTTGGCCTCGGCCAAGGGAATTTGTTGGGTGCGGGGCCGGATGGGAATCGCGGCTGCTTCCCGGAGCAAGTCCAATCCATCCTGCCGCGTGTTGGCGGTCACGCTGCAAATCATGCGTTCACCGAAGAGGTCACGGTCGTAGTTGATCGGCGGGATCGTGCTCATGTGAATGCCAGCCAGCGCCAACGTCCCTCCTCGCTCCAGCGCGCGCAAGGCCGGGATCACCAGTTCTCCGGCCGGTGCGAAGATGATGGAGCCGTGAAGAGATGCCGGTGGAGCTTCAGAGGCTTCGCCGACCCAGGCGGCGCCCATCTCGCGAGCCAATGCTCGATGTTCTGCCTTCAGCGAACACACATACACTTCACATCCCCAGTGACGGGCGATCTGAATGGCGATGTGGGCGGATGCACCGAAGCCATAAAGACCCAGCCGCTGGCGGGGTTGTATCCGGCTGAGTCTCAAGGCTCGATAGCCGATGATACCCGCGCACAGCAGCGGCGCGGCCTCTTCATCAGAAAATGTTTCTGGAATTGGATAGGCAAACGGCGCCGGCACCACCGCATATTCGGCATAGCCCCCGTCAACCTGGTAGCCGGTAAACCGTGCGGCCAAACACAGATTCTCCCGTCCGCCTCGACAATACTGACACTGCCCACACGTGCCTTGCAGCCAGGCAATGCCAACTCGCTCGCCGGCCCGCCGTGTCGTCACACCAGACCCGACCCGGCTGATGATCCCCACGGCTTGATGCCCAGGAATGAGCGGCAGTTTCGGGCGGTCAAGCTCCCCTTCGATGACATGCAAATCGGTTCGACAGATGCCGCAGACCCTGACGGCCACCAGCACTTCACCGGGCCCGGGGTCCGGGGTCGGTAGGTCATGAAGGACGAGAGGATCGGCAGCAACGTCCCCAATCTCGCGAAGAACCATTGCTCTCATGGTGATGCGCGAGCCGTGACGGACCCCTACTTTTTCACTGCCGCGGGCGCTTCGGGCTTCCCGTTTGAGATCGTGCCGACCGACTGCACATCACGCGCTTTCGCCCGGGCCCCTGTCCTCATGCGGACGTGAACGTCGATCGGTTCGTCTCCGACATCCTCCGGCAAAGGCGGAAATGGCTGAGCATTCACCACTGCATAGATGCCCGCCTCATCAATTTCGCGGACGCCCGAGCCTCGTTCAATGTGGATCAGCTGCGCGCGCCCGTTGGGATACAGTTTGAAGCGCACTCGGACGGTTTCGCTACTCGGACCACGACGGATACTGCGCACTTGCCGTGCCCAACTGCGGCTGACCATGAGGCTCACCTGCTGCCAATAGGCCTTACCCTTCGCGGGATCGGCGAGCGGCAGGAGATCCTCTTCTGCCACGGCCCCGGCGGTGACGGGGGCACCAGCGGGTTGGGGTTCGTCGATAATCAGATCGCTGGTCGACGGTTCTTCTGGACGGACCGCGGGTGGTTCGCTGGTGTCGTCGACCGGCGCCTGACGGTCTAAGGTCACATACACGATCCGCTTCATGATCCGCTCGAGCTTGTCGGGCCGCGATCTGGCGAAGGTCACCTGAATACGTGCGGCTTTCTGATGAACGGAAGTCCGGCTCGTGGGAATGGGGTCCAGGGTGACCTCCGCCTTGAGCGTGGGGGTATCTGTATCCGGCTCCAATGTGATGATCTGAGGTTCAAATAGGATCGATTCGCATAGGGCGATGACTGGAACGGGTCCTGGCGTCACTCCGCCCAATGTAATCACCAGCGAAAGCGGTTTGCCCGTCTGTAGATCTCCATCCGAATCCTGCTGATTGAGCTCAAAGCGTGCCCAGCGAGAAACTGCACTGGAAGCCGAAGTCGCAGAGAACAGAGGGAAGCTAGTGACCCAGAGCAGCACACACACGAGTGACGTGAAACTTGTCAATCGTCGACACCGGTGCGCCAGCATGAAGGGCATCCTACCTAGGCCGCCAATAATTGCGCAACCGTATTTTTATCGGTGTTGGGCAAGCGCCAAGGAGTGGGATACAATGGAACCATGCGCGCGCTCATCAAGACTGCTCCTGAACCCGGATTGACGGAAACGACGTGTCTCGACCCCACACCAGGACCGCACGAGGCGGTTATCCGCGTGAAGGCCACGTCCTTGTGCGGCACGGACGCGCATATCTATAATTGGGATCCCTGGGCGCATAGTCGCATTCATCCCCCCCGCATTATTGGCCATGAAATGTGCGGCGAGGTCGTGGGCGTCGGCTCATCCGTGCAACTGGTGAAGACCGGCGATTACGTCGCGGCAGAATCCCATCTCACTTGCGGCACCTGCTTTCAGTGCCGCACCGGCCAGGCGCACGTCTGTCGAAATTACCGCATCCTGGGCGTCGACCGAGATGGGTCCTTTGCGGAGTATGTTGTGTTGCCTGAGAGCGTCCTCTGGCATACATCACCAGCCATCGCTCCGGAGTATGCGTCGATTCAAGAGCCGCTTGGCAATGCCGTCGATGCGACCCTGGTCGACGATGTGACCGGGCACACGATCCTGATCACAGGGTGCGGACCCACGGGCCTGTTTGCAGCCGCAGTCGCGCGTACGTCCGGAGCAGCCACGATCATCGCGACCGATGTGAGCGACTACCGCTTGAGTCTCGCCAAACAAGTCGGCGCCGACCATGTCTTGAACGCGAAGGCGGACACTCCGGCATCGCTGGACGCAGCGATTCAGGACATCACGGGTGGCGAAGGAGTCGATGCCTCACTGGAGATGTCCGGCAATCCTTCGGCGCTCCATCTGGCGTTCAGCGCCGTAAAAAACGGCGGGCGCGTCACCCTCTTCGGGATTCCAACCGGCCCCATCACGTGCGATCTCGCCAACGACATCATCTTCAAAGGCATCCGTGTCCACGGGATCACCGGCCGGCGCTTGTTCAGCACGTGGTACCGGCTCGCCGGCCTGTTCAAGGCCGGCCTCGATATCAAGCCGATTGTCACCCATACCTTCCCCATGAGCGATTTCGCCAAAGGCTTCGACTTAATCAGGTCGGGGGAATGCGGGAAAGTCGTCCTGTTTCCGTGACCCGATGTGGCTCGTCTTGATTCCCAGATGGCAGTAACCGGTGGGTACCCCGATGGCTGACTCGCGTCTCAACCAGATCTCCGGCCACCAATTGGCCGACATTCGCGCAAAGGGCCTGTATAAAACCGAGCGCCGCCTGTTGAGTCCGCAGCAGGCGGAGATTCAGGTAACACAGGGCCGCGTCTTGAACCTTTGCGCCAACAACTACTTGGGCCTGGCCAATCATCCCCGAATCATCGAGGCAGCCAGCCGCGGCCTTCAGACCCACGGCTATGGGATGGCCTCTGTGCGCTTTATTTGCGGAACGCAGCAGATTCACAAGGATCTCGAAGGCGCGATCAGTGCGTTTCTCCGTACTGAGGACACCATCCTGTACGGCTCCTGCTTCGACGCCAATGGTGGTCTCTTCGAGGTGCTGCTCGATGAGCAAGATGCCGTAATCAGCGATGCGCTCAACCACGCCAGCGTAATCGACGGCATTAGACTCTGCAAAGCCAAACGATTGCGCTTCGCCCATTCCGACATGAAGGACTTGGAGGCGAAATTGAACGAAGCGCGCACCTGCCGCCTGCGCCTGATCGCGACCGATGGCGTCTTCTCCATGGACGGCGATCTGGCGAAGCTCGATCGAATCGTTCAACTAGCAGAACGATACGAGGCCGCCGTCATGGTCGACGACAGCCATGCCACCGGAGTCATTGGTGCCAATGGCCGAGGGACGCCCGATTACTTCGGCGTCGCCGATCGCATCGACATCGTGACGAGCACGCTAGGGAAAACGCTTGGCGGGGCGACGGGAGGGTTCACGACAGGAAGCGCCAACATTGTGGATCTGCTTCGCCAACGCTCTCGTCCCTACTTGTTTTCGAATGCGCTGCCTCCCGCGGTTGCGGCGGGCGCCTTGCAGGCGCTTGCCCTGGTTAAAGAGGGTGACGAATTGCGCGCGCGGCTGCGCGAGAATGCCACCTTCTTCCGGGCGCGCCTCAGCCATCTCGGATTTCGTCTGATCGAGGGAGACCACCCGATCATTCCCGTCATGCTGGGCGACGCGTCCTTGGCCGCTTCGATGGCCGACCGGTTGCTGGCCGAAGGCGTCTACGTCGTGGGGTTCAGCTACCCGGTGGTGCCGGTGGGGCAGGCGAGAATCCGCGTGCAAATGTCAGCCGCTCATACGCGCGAGGAATTGGAACGCGCGGTCGGGGCCTTTGCCAAGGTAGGACGGGAGCTGGGAGTCCTTTCAGGATCGTCGCGATGAGAGCCCACCCACTCTACTCCCGGATCGCTCTTGTTCGCGATTGCAGGTAGGCGTTCCGCACCGCCGCATAGAGATCCAGCGTCGCCTCCTCCACGCCCTGGAATTTTTCGAGATTCCGGGATCGTTCATTCACAACCTCGCCGACCCGTACGCCGATTTGCACAAAGGTCGTCGTGGTGCGGTTCTTGTGGGCAATCAACGACGGCACCCCCTCCACCTCAATGATGGGCGCCACCAGCCAGTTGATTGGATTAAGAAAGATGTCGGTGACATATCCCGCGAAGTCCCGGACGGTGAAGGGTTGGAGGAACGGCACGACCAGATAGGGACCTGGTCTGACCCCATAAAAGCCCAAGGTTTGTCCGAAATCCTCATCGGGCGTGACCAAATCAATCTCTTTCGCCAAATCCAGAAACCCGGCATAGCCGACGGCCGTGTTCAAGAGAAAGCGCCCGACTTCAATGCTGGCGCCTTTGACTTTCCCTTGAAAGACATTGTTTAAGAATCGCTGCGGAAATCGGAAGTTGTAAAAAATGTTGCTGATCCCGACCTGGACAAAATCCGGAATGATGAAGTCGTAGCCCTGCGCGACGGGCTTGAGGGCGTACTTGTCCACCTTGCGGTTGAACTCGAACATGAGGGTGTTGAATGGCTCCCAGGGGTCGTACTCTTCCCCGCCTTCGTCCGCCTTGGCAAACGGATCGAAGAGCTCGTCTGCATGGGTGCCGAGCGGCTGCTTTTGCGCCGCGGCCTTCGGAAGGTCCGGAATGGAAAGCTCTCTTGCCTCCGCCAACAAGACTTGCGGTGGAGGAGACTGGTCGAGGGAGCGCTGCACGTCCGTCTGGTCACGGGCGGAGGTCCCGGCACAGCCACCCCACACCAGGCTGACAGTCAGCACGGCCAGCAGGATTCCCCGAGGAGACTTCTTCACGGGTTTTCCTTACGGAAGTGGCAGGGCATGGGTCGCGGGAAACGGCCTGGTGGGCATCGCCGCGCACTGTATCAAAACTTCCGGCGCGCGCCAAATCATTTTTTGGTTCTACGAGCGGACCGCACGGCCGGCAAAGTCGGCGAACACCTGGAAGTACGAAGCGCCACCCACGTGATAGGTGTCGTTGTGGCGGGCGCCCGTAATGAGATGAAAGGACTTCGGCGGCTTTGCCGCCTCGAACACCTGCCGGCCGAGCTCGAGCGGAATGATCTCGTCCTGATCACCGTGGATCATGAGCTTGGGGAGCGAGAGCGCGGGCACGCGGTCGATCAGTCGGAATTCAGCGCCAAGGAGCCAATGCACCGGCAAACCGCCGTAGTAAAATTTGGCGACCGCCTCAATGGAAGGGAATGCGGATTCGAGAATGATTCCGGCCGCCGGCTTGTGCACGGCCAGGTCGGCCGCCACCGCGGCGCCCAAAGACCGTCCGAAGACGACCAGACGTTCCGGATTGATCATTCTGGTGCGCGTCAGATAATCGTGGGCGCCGATCGCATCCAGGTAAAGACCTTCTTCGCTGGGCCGCCGATCCTGGCTTTTCCCATACCCGCGGTAGTCGAACACAAAGACGGAGAGGTTCCGCCGGAACAGGAAGCGGAGATTGTCGAGCCGGTTCACAATGTTCCCCGCGTTGCCATGACACCAGATGATGACGGGGCTGTCCGCTTGCGCCTCGACGTACCACCCGAAGAGCTTTGTTCCGTCGGCTGCCTGAAACCACACATCCTCGAGCGGAAGCCCGCTCGCGGCGCGCCAGTCCTTCTCATGCCAGCGCTCCGGATGGAAGATGAAAAACTGGTCAAGGATGTTCCTGGGCAACATGGACTTGATGGAAATTTTACCGATAGCTATTCAGAAAAGACAGCTAGCCCGCGATAGAGAGGCGAGGTATAGGCGGGAAGATGTTGGCGATGAAAAACCACGAGCTTTGCCACAAATAGCGGCAAAGCTCGGCGGGAAACCCTTACACAACGTCCGGTGTAGAGCAAGCGATCGTCTACTTGCTTGCTACTGCCGTTCCCTCTACTTTGAAAATGAACCCATCGAGTACAACTGCCCAGAACCATTGTTCCGATATGGTGACATCAGTCAACCTTGTTCCGCCGGCTTTTGCGGCGGCCTCCCGCATGGCGTCCTCAAAGCGAGTATTTTGGTTGATAGGAATAAACCCAAACAACATAATGCCCGTGCTGGTGGCCTCTGTCTTTCCCAGCGCTTTTTCATTCGGACCGATCGGTGCACTCGGAAACTTGAGAGGTGTAGAAACGCAAGCGGTAGTCAAGGCGACACAGAGTCCAAGAAGCAGGCCGGCATATTTCATATTCTGATCTCCTATTGGGTGGAATTACTTGTTGGTCACAGCCGTACCTTCCACTTTGAAGACGTAGCCGTTAATGACATAACCCCACCACCATCGTTCCGAGATAGTCACGTCCGTCAACCTCGTCGCTCCAGCCTTTTTGACTGCTTCATCATAGGCTTCAACGAAGCGGTCGTTTTGGCGAATTGGGATAAAACCGAACAGGAGCATACCCACGTCGTCTCCCCATGTTGGTCCCAAGGATTTTTCATTTGGACCAATCGGAGCAGTTGGAATCTGAACGCGTGTCGAATGACATGCCACTGTGCTGATAAGAAGCGCGGCAATCAGTACGATGCCCACTAGTTTCATGCCCTCCCTCCTTCTTGCCGTCAGTGAAATTCGACGGGAGTGATCGTTAATGGGAACTGCGGAGTCGGAGACTAACATGTTAGAAAAAATCGGTCAATGAAGGTCAGCTAGCCAACGTGTTTTTTCTTGGGTATACTCCTCGGCCACTGGCTCCGAGAAGGCCGATTCGATGCACAACCGTCTTTTTGGTGATCCTCAAGAACTTTGTGACGTCTTGGTGGTCGGAGGGGGACCGGCTGGTTCCACGATTTCGGCGTTGCTAGCGGACCAAGGCTGGAATGTGCATGTCCTCGAGAAGGATCTGCACCCGCGTTTTCATATCGGCGAGTCTCTCCTCCCCCAATCCCTTCCCATGCTGCGACGCTTAGGGGTCCTGCCGGAGGTCGAAAAAATCGGCATCGTCAAGTACGGCGCCGAATTGGTTTCTCATCGGCACGGCCGCTCGCAGATGTTTCACTTCGCCAAAGCGTTCGATGAATCGCAACCCTACGCCTTCGAAGTGAAGCGAGCCGAGTTCGATGCCATTTTGGCGCGGAATGCGGCCGCCAAAGGCGCCCACTTTCACGAGGGCATAACAGCGCAACGCGTGGAGTTTCGCCGCGGCCGCACGTCATTGGTCCATGCCGAGGACCGCCAAGGACGTTTGCGAACTTGGGACACCCGATTCGTCGTGGATGCCAGCGGCCGTGACACTTTTTTATCCGGTCAATTGGGGGGAAAGCATCGAAGCAAAAAACACGGCAGTGCCGCCGTCTTCGGACATTTTGAGGGCGTGACCCGACTCACCGGCATGGATGAAGGCAATATTACCGCCGGCTGGCTTGACGACGGCTGGTGCTGGTTGATTCCCTTCAAAGACGGCACCATGAGCGTCGGTGTGGTCTGCCATCCGGATTACATCAAGACCCGCCGCACTTCGCTTGATCAATTCTTGCTCGATACGCTGCGCCAATCGCCACCAATCGCCAAACGGATGGAACACGCCAAACCGTTGACCCCGGCGTATGCGGCCGCCAATTTCGCATACCGGCGGCGCACCATGACGGGCGAGGGCTACTTGATCGTCGGAGATGCGTTCGCCTTCATCGACCCCGTGTTCTCCAGCGGCGTTCACCTGGCATTGAACAGCGGTACCATTGGTGCCGGCGTCGTGGACGCGTTCTTGCGCGGGGCGCCCGATTGGGCCGACCGGCAAAAGAGCTTTGAACGCAAGGTACGGCGAGGCATCGACACGTTTTCCTGGTTCATTCATCGATTCAATCAGCCGGCGTTTGAGGCGTTGTTTGTCTCCACCAGGCGTCCTCCCAAGATTGAACGAGCAGTACTCTCACTGCTTGCCGGCGACGTCTTCGAACAACCGAAAATGCGCGTTCCACTTTTCCTGTTTAAAGTTGTTTATTACATGTTTTTCCTGTTGAATTGGAAAGAAAACTGGGCAGTGGCCCGCCGGCGCAAGCAAGGAAGCCGGCTGACGGTGACCGAAGTCAGCGACTACGCCGTCAAAGCGACGTAATCACAAGTTCGACTCACGAATGGGCATACGACACCCTCACACCGCTTCTTCCCGACCCTCTTGTCAGCGTGTTCTCGATCCCACGAGCCAGGTCAAAATCGCCTATGTGGAACAGGCCGATCTGAGCCGATGGTTGGCCACATCGGGTACCTCCCCGCTGGCGGTCGTGTCGTTCGGATCCCGTTTGCCCATGTCTCTTTCATGCCCCGTCGTTCACCTTGATCTGCCGCTTCTGGAACATCCGAGCCGATGCGAGGTCTGGAGTGCTGATCATCCTGTCCGCCTGTATAGGGATGGGGAACTTTCCGCCGCGGTGAGCGGGGATCTGCTGTTCGGGTCCATTACCGTCGAGGAGAATCCCGCTGTTGGCTTGGACCAGACGACCGAAAGAGCCTATCGACAACTTCTGCGTCTGCTGCATGAATCGGGTTTTCCCTATCTGTGGCGGATATGGAATTGCTTTCCTCGCATCAACGAGGAGGAAAACGGCCTCGAGCGTTACCAGCTGTTCTGCATGGGGCGTCATCAAGCCTTGGCCGAAGCACTCCCCGGTTTTCCAGGCTCGTTGCCCGCTGGGACGGCGGTGGGTACCCAAGGCGGTCCTGTAAACATTTATTTTCTTGCTGGAGCGCATCCCGGCACCCACCTCGGCAATCCCCGCCAGATCAATGCGTATGAATATCCCAAGACCTATGGCCCACGCAGCCCGTCCTTTGCCCGTGCTACGCTCTGTCGCTC
>DATIGH010000176.1:0-12986 GCA_035454845.1 Nitrospira sp. | reverse complement strand
CAATGGGGACGATCCGAAACAATTCCAGGAGCGGCTGCGGGCGCTCTTGAGGATGGTGAGAGAGGACATCTCCCGGACCATCGTCGTGGCCAATCTTCCCGACCTGACGCAGTTGCCCCGCTTCCGGACGAGTCCAAACCCTACGGTCACCCCTGCACGAATCGAGGCGTTCAACCGCATCATCGAGGAGGAAACGCGTTCGGCCGGCGGCTCGCTCGTCGATCTGCAGACGAGTCCAGTTCGAGACGACCTCGTCTTCGATGTCGACGGATTTCACCCCAATAACGCCGGTCATCGCGAACTCGCGAGACAGTTCTTACAGGTGATCTTGCCGAAAGTGCTGAAGCGCTGACGGAGAGTTCAAGCGGCTGGGGGCTCCTCGTCAGTGATCTGCTGTGCAGATAATGGAGCGGCAATGTGTTCCAATGCACGGCCCTCGGCCTTGACGCCCATCACAAGTTCCACCACCGCGCCCACGAGCATCAACCCTGCCCCCAGCAGGTAGCCATAATACACACTCGTCGCTGACGTCTCGATCATCCTGCCGTAGAGCCAGGGCGCAAGGATCGCCGCCCCTTGCGCCACCACAAAGAAAAACGCGATCGCCATGGCACGGATTTCCATGGGAAAGATCTCGCTGACCGTGAGATAGGCGGCACTGGCGCCCGCCGAGGCAAAGAAGAAAATCGAGGACCAGGCCAATAGATGGGTGGTCACGGTGAAGGAGCCGACCGAAAACAGATAGCCCGTCACTGCCAGCAACAGTCCGGCCGTCGCATAGGTAAAACTGATCATCTGCTTGCGGCCGATGGTGTCGAAAAACCGTCCCAACAGTAGCGGTCCCAGAAAATTCCCGAACGCAAAGGGCAACAGATACAGGCCGATCGTGCTCGAGGGAACGTCGTAGTACTTGGTGAGCACGAGAGGGAAGGTGAAAGAGACGGCGTTGTACATGAACGCTTGCGTGACCATCAATGCCAAACCCAGAGCCGTACGATGCGGATACGTCTTGAACAGTTCGCGCGCCACGGTGGCAATCGTGGTTCCATGGGGACGCGTATGGACCGTAATCGAGCCTTTCGGCTCCGGCAGGTTCTTGAATCGTTCATCGCTGGAAATCTGCTGCTCAATGCGTGCGACGATGTCCTCGGCTTCCTCAATTCGGCTATGGGTCATGAGCCACCGAGGGCTTTCCGGAATGTACCGGCGAACCAAGACAATGGCGACACCGAGCACCGCGCCGAAAATGAAGCACAGCCGCCACCCCAGCGATTCGGGAATCAGGCGCGGGTTCAACAGGACCACTGACAACAAGGCGCCGGTTGCCGAACCGAGCCACCACGTTCCGTTGATCGCGAGATCCGTATGGCCGCGGCGCCGGGCCGGAATCAGCTCGTCGATCGCCGAGTTGATGGCGGCATATTCACCGCCGATGCCGGCTCCCGTTAGAAACCGGAAGAACATCAGACTTGCCAGATCCCAGGAGAATGCCGTCAAGATGGTCGCCGCCAAATACAGCAGTAGGGTGATCATGAACCACTTCTTACGTCCCTGCCGGTCCGTAAGATAGGAGAATACCAGCGCACCCATCACCGATCCGGACAGATAGGCCGAGGCAGTCAATCCGACCTGCGATTCCGTGAGGGCCAAGGTCGTCGAATGGGTGAGCACGGGTCCTAGCGCCGCCACGATCGAGACTTCGAGTCCGTCGAGTAACCAGGAGATGCCGAGCGCCGAGACCACGAGCCAGTGCCATCGTGACCAGGGCAAGCGATCCATCCGCTGAGGAATATTAGTGACGACGAAGGGAGGCGGCTCGAGCATCCGTCACCATCCCAATTGCCAGCGATGGCCGTTCCGTTCCAGCAACTGGTCGGCCTCCGACGGCCCCCACGTTCCCGCCGTGTAGATCGTAGACTCGCGTTTGCTGGCGAGCAACGGGTCGTACAGCCGCCAGGCGGTCTCCGTAAAATCGGCGGTCACAAAGAGCGTTTGATCCCCGATCATGATGTCCCGAAGCAGCGTTTCATAGGCTTCCGGCAGCTCGCCTCCGAACGCCTGCTTGTAGTCAAATTGCAGTGCGCGGTTCGTGAAGCTAAAGGGCCGGCCAGGGGTCTTGACCGAGAATCCCAGCGCGAATCCTTCGCTCGGCTGCAGAGTGATGACGAGTTGATTGGGCTCGAGGCTGCCGGGGTCGAGAGAACGAAATAGGAGCGTCGGCGCCGGCCGGAAGGTCACAGCGACCTGTGTGATTTTGCGCGGCAACCGTTTTCCCGTCCGGAGGTAAAACGGCACGCCGCGCCATCGCCAATTGTGGACCTCCATTTTCAGCGCCACATATGTCTCGGTCAATGAATCAGGGGACACCCCTTTTTCCTCCCGATAGCCGGGGATTCGCTGGCCGGCGACTTCCCAGGCTCGATACTGACCGAAGACAACGTCGTGGGGATCGATCGGTGGAATGGAGTGCAACACTTTCAGTTTCTCGGCTTGGATGGCATCAGCATTGAAGGAGACCGGGACCTCCATGGCCACCACCGTTACCAGTTGTGTCAAATGATTCTGAACCATATCACGCATGGCACCCGCTTCCTGGTAATAGGCGCCGCGATGCTCTACGCCGATGTCTTCGGCCACGGTCAACTGCACACACTCCACCGAGTCACGGTTCCATAAGGACTCGAAGATGGGATTCGCAAAGCGGAAGGCGAGCAGGTTCTGCACCGTCTCCTTCCCCAAATAGTGATCGATCCGATAAATCTGCGGCTCGTCGAGATAGCGATGCAGGAGGGTATTCAACGCACGCGCCGATCGGAAATCGTGGCCAAAGGGCTTTTCGAAGACAACTCGCACCCACCCGCGGCTTTTAAGAAGATTTACCTGGCTGAGTTGTTCGACCGCCGTCGGGACGGCCGTCGGCGGCAGGGCCAGGTAGAAGACGCGGTTCTCCGGCAAATCGCGGGCGGTTTCCAGATGCCGGATGTACGTGGCGAGTTTCTTATAGTCTTCTGCTCCGCCTTGGCGAACAGTGTGATAGTAGAGAGATTCCTCGCACCAGCGGCGCAAGTCAGGGGCATTGCGACCCACGGACTTGTTCAGACCTTCATAGGCCCAAAGACGGAAGGCCTCTTCACTCATCTCAGGCTGCGCCGCTCCGACGATGAGGGTGTTCTGCTTTTCCAGTTCGCCGTAGGTGCGAAGGTGGAAGAGCGCAGGCAACAGCTTGCGCTTCGTCAAATCTCCAGTCGCTCCCACAATCACAAACAGATGCGGCTCGACAGATGGCTCAGCCATATCCTTCTCCTTCGCCTCTGAGGACCGTACGATTTCGAGGCAGACCAGGTCAACCCAATAAACCCCTGAGAGGGGACCGACTGAGCTGATCGCAGAGTCAGAGGGGGAAGATCTCACCTATCACGTAGGGCCGAATGCGGAGGTTTCCAGCAAAAAGGCGTCGTCGGAATCGCACCGATGCCTCCTTGTGAAGGCCTCAAGTCGGAAGCAGGGTGATGTAGACCGTGCGCTCGCGCGGACCGTCCAGTTCCACCAGTATCACCGATTGCCAGGTGCCCAAGGCCAGTTGTCCATCGATCACGGGCAAGGTCAGTGATGCTCCAAGGAGCGACGCCGCCATGTGAGACCAGGCGTGCGACGGGTCGTGCGCGTGACGAAAGCCGATGGACGGGATGATCTGCTCGGCAACTTCGAGCAGATCCTCCTCGGTCCCCTCCCCGATTTCACCGGTCGTGAGGGCCGCGGTCGTATGGGTGACGAAGAGGGCGCACAAACCCTCACGCATCTTCGAGCGACTGATCAGCGACTGAATGCGCTCGGTGAGATCGACGACCTCTTTGAGCCTTCCAGTCTTGACCTGGAGCACGTCTCCCATGCGAGTCCCTGCCCTGTCTCTGATCATAGACAAGCCGGCGGTCGGAAGAAAGTGGTGGTTCTCGTCCTAGAGCAGTTGACCCGGCACTTTGACGATGAAGGCGTCGAGCCGGTTGCCGCCCAGATTGGTGGTCCAGATAAAATACCGACCGGTCACATCCAGGTTGCCCTTTGGGGATTTGTCGTAGTCCCCTCCTGCTCCCGTCGCGTTGGCATCTCCTCCCCGCGCGTCGAGATCGGCCATGACGGGGGCCACGACTAATTGGGTCAGCGAACCGTCCAGCCGGAAACAGAGAATTTCGTTTTGTGCATATTTGCGACGATCGGCATTACTGCCGCAGGCGTATTGCTGCTCTCTGGGAAGACCCGGTTGTGCATTCGTATGGCTGATATGCTGGGCCTGGACCAATTCCCAGTTGTAATCAATGTGATCGACCGGTCCGCGGGTGAACGGCGAGAGGTTCCACGTGAGGATGGCGTTCGGCAGGCGGTTATAGTGGTCATGTCCGACCACATACCCGAAGCCGGAATCGTGATGGCCGAGGCTGCCGGCACCAGGCACATTGAGTACCCGCTCTTCATCGCCGCTTGCCAAATCGATGATGCGGTTGTCCATCCCGTTCTTGCCATCAAGTTGCTCGAATATGATAAGAAACTGCCCGCTCTTATCAATCTGGCATTCGTCGAGGTCCCCGGCTTTCGGATAATAGAGCAATTCGCCGGTACGTTCCAGATAGACCGTGCATCCCAGGAATGTGGTGGTCGTGCCTTTCACGCGCAAGGTCGCGGCATGAACAAGGTCATCATTGCTGGATGACATTTGCCAGACCTCTCGGTCATCGCCAAATCGCGCCGACACGTCGAACACGACTTCGGAGTCATGAGTCAGCACGTCGTAACGCAGCATCGTCGACCCATCATTGACATACAACGTCGTCGGCCGCGTGGCGCTGAAATACCAGCCGCTGGTGCTTCTGCTGCTGAGGCGGTGTCCCGACGGGAACAGCGGACCACGATTGTTTACTTCCTCTGTGATCTTGTCGTAACTGAACAGAGTAGGCCCTGTCCCGCCGTGCGATTGATTGAGACCAAGGACTATCAGAATTTCATTGCTATTGACGTGATTGTTCATATTCCGCCAATACGAGTATCCGACAGGCCGGACGCAGTCTGACCCATCGCAATCTTCCGCGGTCGTAATTCGCAGAGCCTCTGTCAGGTACGGTGATGGAAACGTGAACTTTCCGCGGTTCTTTGGGACAAAATCCTGGAGGTCAGTGGTTGACCAACGGGGCCGGATGGCGGTGCCTGCTTTTTCGATGAATCCACCCGGCATGGCCGCTGCTATCGGCTGACTGTCTCCACTCCCATCTCCTGATCCGCAGGAGAGAAGAAGCATGGCCGCACCAGGCAGAACCAGCGTCACAACAAAAGTAGAAAGGCGACATACCATGAGACAACCTCATTCCGCACGCGATATGGTTTGGTAATTGAGCGCTGGAGTCTTGCGCTCGAGGTGAACGAACCATACCGCCGACCAAAAACGAGGTTGCTAAGAAGCGGGACAGGCCTTGTAAAAAGTCCGTGAAGGTAGGATCTAAGGACGGTAAAAAACAGGGGATCTCTGCCTGGCAGCCGGCTCCCCTGGCTGGCTGCGGGCTTTAGCCACAGCCGCGAGGGGTACCCTCCGTTAAACGACCGGATGCTTGCGTGACCGCGATGCGCGCGATCGCGCGAGAAGGGAAGAAACGAAGTCTGCTACGCTGCCCGCCATGCCTCCATCGCTTGTTGGGTTCATCGTCCTTTTCGTCGCTGCCGCGCTCCTCCGCGGCTGTGGCCTGCTCAGTCGGACACACGCCGAACGCCTGGCCGCGGTCGTGTTCTCGGTCAGCCTGCCGGCCACCATCCTTGTGTCACTGGACGCGATCCAGTTCACGCCCACCGCATGGAAGCTGCCACTGGCAGCCTGTCTCGTCACGCTGCCGATGCTGGCTCTCGGGTGGCAGTTTGCCCATTGGTTACATCTTTCTCGCCAGAGCCGGGGCGGGTTCCTTCTGGGAACAGGCTGCATTAATTCCATCTATTTCGCCTATCCAGTGATCTTCGCCACACTCGGAGAGGAAGGCCTTGCCCAAGCCATTCTGTTTGATCTGGGGCAAACGACGCTCACACTGACGCTGTTGTACGGACTGGCTGTTTGGCATGGCGCAGCCTCGACCCATGCCGGATCGCCGATGCGACGGTTTCTAGCCGCTCCTCCCCTGTGGGCGTTGAGCACCATCCTCCTCCTGAAATTGGTCGGACTGCGTTTGCCCGATTGGCTCAGGGACCTGCTCCTGCCCCTGCACTTCACGACGACGCCACTGGCGAGCCTGGTCCTAGGTTTGTCGATCAGTTTCTCCGGCCAAGCCAAATTTGGGATGGGCGTGCTGGGCATGGCGTTACGAATGGGCGGAGGAATGCTGTTGGGATTTGCCGCCGCCGACCTCTTGCGCTTGGCAGGTGTGGAACGTGCGGTGGTGATTCTGGTGGCGGGAATGCCGTCTGCAGTGACTGCGGTGATCTTTGCCGCAGAGGCACGTCTCGATGAAGAACTCGTCGCCTCGATTGTCGCGTTGTCTGTGGTCGTGGGCGTGGCGCTGCTCCCGTGGCTGCCTCAGCTCGCGACCTGGCTCATGCGGTGAGGTATGTCAGACCTCAAATACGATGCTCCCTCCAAGCTTGCTCGTTTTCTCCTTCACTTTCCGTGATCGAAATTCTACTCAGCGGGTGGCGCCGAGGGCGGCTTCCATCTCACCCGCCCACCCTGCGCACGCCGAGACGTGCGCTTTACCCAGCTCACCCGCCCACCTTGTCCGCGCCAAGACGCGCGTTTGACCCATGACGCGCACAGCGGGGTCTCTATTATTATGGTCCTTCCGAGTGCTCGTGCTATCCCTTAGGGCGAAGGCTGATTGAGGCGGCGCCGAGACGCGGCCTTTCCTCAAGCGAGCACCGCTTACAATGAGCCTTCCAGGCTAGCTTGTGCCTTCATTAAGGAGCAGCCTGGGTCAGTCCAAACGTCCGCGCGCTCCTGGTTTTCCATTCTTAAAAATGGTGGTTGATTCGTCTCCCACTGCGCGCTTGGACGAGCACCGACTTTCTAACATACGATGGATCTGGTGTGCGCGTTCGGCGAGCAAGGGAGGCGAACAACCACCATTCCCTCTTTCTGGTGTGCCGCCTTCCGCGAGCACAAGGACTGACCAGGCTGATCCACCCCTTCTCGTGTGCGCGTTGGGCGAGCAAAGGAGATCAACAGCCTTCACGCCCGCCCTTCTCACGTTTCCATCATTTCCAATCGCGCATCGAATTCGTGCCCGCACGACGTGCAGTGGATGCAGTCAGATTCCACAGTGAATTCATCCGATCTGATGCCCATGCCGCCACAATCGGGACAGCGGGCCAGATGCACGCGCTGATCGTCCAGCGTTTCGTATTGACTGCCTCGAAGACAATAGATCGGTTTCCCCTCCAGCAGCCACGGACGGCCCGCATTGTCCACCACCGGAAGGGCGAGATAGTGATGCTTCACATAAAGTTCGATGTCCGGGCGGCCCGCAAATCCATCCTTAATCAGCTTGCCTGTCGCCGCTTCATACAGCGCTTGGTCCTTGACGATCGTTTTTGTGGGTCCCATTGGGTTAACCTCCTCCGCGAAGAAAGGCCGTTCGTCTCTCGTCGCTAGTATCTCGCAAACTAACGACGCCTCACGAGCGACGAGTGACGCGTCGTTAGACGACTCCTGAGTAATACCGAAGAATGTTCGAAACGGAAATGACGCCGATGATTTCACCATCCTGTGCGACCGCCAAATGACGTGTGGCTTGTTCCTTCATGAGCCGCACCGCCTCGATGAGCGGGCGGTCACCGCGAATGGCCACGAGCGGCGTTCTGACACAGGCTTGGACGGCAGTGGTGTTGGCATCGAGACCGTTGGCGACGACGTCGCGAGCCAGCACTGAATCGGTGATGAACCCGACATAGGTGTGATGGTCGGTCACCAACAGCGAGCCGGTTTTCCATTTTTGCATCAAGCGGCCGGCTTCCCGCAACGTCGCCGTATGCGGGACGCTCCGAAGATCAGGCGACATGTGTTCGACCACCTGAGGACCGGTCAACATCTGCTTGTGCGAATTCAGTTTCTTCGGCTCAGCGGCGCGCCGGGCCTCTAATTCGGAGACACAGCTCTCGAGCACGCGCGTGCGCTGCAGCAAACTCTGTCGCTCGTTATCGAGGCCGATGCTTTCAGGCGCCTCTTCCGTCATGTTGACGAGGCCCGCAGCCTCGCCTAACTGCGCATACTGGTAGGCATCGAGGAGCGCGGACGTTTCTCCGAGTAACTCGCCGATCAAGCGTTCTGATTCCGTATCGAATTCTTCAAGCGAACGTCCGGCCTTGCCGGTTTTCACAAAGACCGCCAACTCCGCGAGATGTTTCCGCATGCGCTCGATGCTGCGGTCGAGTGAAAGCCGGGTTTTCTTGGACGCGGTTCGGGTAGAGGCCATAGCACCTCCGATCATTAAGGCGGGTAGGCAGTGAGGCGAAATCTTACCTGCGCGCCGGGCGTAGTAGCAAGCTTCAATCTTCCCTAGGCACGAAGGTGCTGCGCAAATCTGAAGAGGGATGTATTCCAGTTGCTCGAAGTTACAACGAGCCTGGTCACCGTCCGACGCAGCGTTGGCCTCCCAGCCCATCCGGCGCGCAACGTATGGCTCCTGAGTGATCCGGTCCGACGGGCGCTGGGGTGGTATATGCAGGGACCGGACGGTCAGGAGCGGCGGCCCGCTCCGGAGCGGTTGGAGCCCAGGGGAGTTTTGCTGGGATTTCAGCATGCCCCGACGATGAGGACGGCGAGGGAATAGGGCGCGTTCCTGCAGGTGGGTCGATCAGCCCGGCTGCTGGCTCGGTCGCTGGCGGCACTGATGAAGGAGCAGGCGCATGCTCGTCGGGATGAGCAGAGCGAGCCGCCTGATCGGCAAGGATCGCGCGAATCGCTTTGAGATTTTCTTCGGCATCGTCCTCCAAGGTGAGATCCTGCTTCTCGACGGGATCGCCGATCATGATCAGTCCGCAGCCGGAGTACAGGCAGAGGGCCAACAGCGCTGTGATCGTCATTCGCATTGGTGCTATACGTCTACAGCGCTCGATCCGTTGATTTTCCACTTTTCTCTCACAGGCTGTGTCCTTCACCTGCGGGTGACGCCTGACCGGGCAGCTTTCCCACCCACCTACCCTGTCGCTTTTTTTCACCCTCCCAACCCACCGATTGCTTCGCAATCGATTTCCCGCGACGCGACTTTCACCAAGCGCCCGCTGCATAAGCACTATCTTCTAATCGTCGCTCCTCGCTTACTCGATCCTCTTTTGGGGCAAGGGCTGTTTGATCTCCTACTGCGCGAACGTTTTCACCCGCCCAGCCCCGCGCACGCCGCGACGTGCGCTCTCCCCAAGCGAGCACCGCCCTGCAATGATCCTTCCAAGCTCGCTTGATCTCTCTAAGGATGGAGGCTGATTGGCCTCTCATTGCGCGCTTCGACGAGCACCGCCTTTCTAGCAATATGATGGGTCTGGTGTGCGCGTTGGGCGAGCACGAGAGGCCAACAGCCTCCACATCCGTCCTTTCCGGGTGTGCGCGTTCGGCGAGCAAAGGAGATCAACAGCCCTGAGCCCCTCGTCCCACACCGGGCGGGGTGCGAAGACGGATGGGCTGACAGGCGGCAGACCCGCCTCTATTCCCGAAACACACGTACCGGCACCTTACGCCCTTTGATTCTCGCCCGTCCGAGGACTTCCATGATGCCTTGCGCGAGCCGCTCAGGCACGTCCACGAGTGAGAAACGCTCTTCAATCTGGATGGCGCCGATTAAATTGCTGTTGATGCTCGCTTCGTTGGCGATGGCGCCGACCAGATCGCCAGGCCGGATGCCCGACTCCCGTCCCGCCCCCACATAGAGCCGGGCCATGCCGGCTTCGCGTCGGGCACGGCCTCGTCTTTCATCGATCGTTCGGCCCACATCCCGGCCGTGTCGTTGGCGAACCGCACCCTCATGGCTGGACCATTCAGCCGGCCTGGGCGGGACGGCCGGAATTTCTTCCTCGACTCGGTCTCCGCCCTCCGCCCGAAACACCAATTTAAACGCGGCCGCCGCGATGCTCGCCACATCACCGGATTCCGCCATCGCCTTGACCACACCTCGGAACTGCTCGAGGTCGCCCGCGCGAATCGTCTCCTGGACCGAGATGCGGGTCCGTTCCAACCGCTTCGCAACGAGGTCGGCCACCGATGGCACGGGCACCACAAGGACCTTCGCTTTCGTCAGGTGTTCGATGCTTCGCAACAGGCGTTGCTCACGCGGGTCGAGGATGGTGATTGCCACGCCTTCCCGTCCGGCCCGGCCCGTCCGTCCGATACGATGGACGTAGACTTCCGCCGATGAAGGCAGATCATAATTGATCACATGTGAGACCTGCGGAATGTCGAGCCCCCGCGCAGCGACGTCCGTAGCCACAAGCAGCTCCGTTCGGCCGGCGCGGAAGGCCTGCATGACTCGGTCCCGCTGCACCTGACTCATGCCTCCATGGATCGCCTCCGCCCGGTGGCCTTTATTGTTGAGCATGAGCGTCACTTCGTCGACTTCCAACCTGGTGCGGCAGAAGACAAGGGCTGACTTCGGTCCCTGCATGTCGATGATCCGTGCGAGAGCCGCCCCGCGATGCGGTCGAGCCACGACATACGCCGTCTGCTGGACCTTCGGCGCTGTTCCGGCCTTGACCGACTCCTTGGCAATCGTGATTTCGACCGGGTGGCGCAGATGCCGATGCGCAATGGCTTGAATGCGCGGTGGCATTGTTGCGGAGAACAATGCCGTCTGTTTGGTAGCCGGCGTTTGTTCGAGGATGGCCTCGAGATCTTCGGCAAAACCCATATCGAGCATCTCGTCGGCTTCGTCGAGGACCACCATGCGCACCTCGCCTAACTTTAGCGTCTGACGCCGAAGGTGATCGAGGGCCCGTCCGGGTGTCGCCACGATGACGTCAATTCCTCGTCTCAGAGCCTGAATCTGCGGGCCAATGGCTTGACCGCCATAGAGGGCCAGCACAGTGGTCCGCAGCTCTGTCCCATACCGCTGCACGGCTCCAGCCACTTGCATGGCGAGTTCGCGCGTCGGAACGAGAATCAGCGCCGACGGCCTCGCCTTGGCGCCGTGGGCGATGCGCTGCAACAGCGGCAGCGTGAAGGCGGCCGTCTTGCCCGTGCCGGTGGCCGCCTGCCCCAACACGTCTTTTCCGGACAACAAAGGGGGAATCGCTTCGCGTTGAATCGGCGTTGGCTCTTCATAGCCCAGCGTTTCTAAGGCGGCGAGCAGGCCGGCCTCCAACCCCAGCGCCGCAAAGCCGGGAGAGAAGCCGTGAACCGCGGCCGTTTCAGGCCGATGGGGTGCTTCGTGCTTCATCGTTCGGTATCCTCATCCCATCGGCTTTGGCCACAGTGATTCCAGCTCCGGAAACTTTTCCCGGTAATCGGCATGGCTGGCGCGAAGCACCCTGAGAGCCTCTTCTCTCCCATACAGGCCGGTGATCTCGACCTTGTGCTGCAGCGTGCCGGGAGCGTGTTTGTACGTGAGAAAATAATGCCGCAGTCGATCGATCAACGTGACGGGACAGTCGCCAATGTCCTTGAAATCACCGTAAGCGGCATCTTCCTTCATTACCGCAATGATCTTGTCGTCCGCTTCGCCTCCGTCGGCAAGGCTGAAGCCGCCAATGGGAATCGCAGTGAGCAGAATGTCGCTGTGCGGAATCGTCTTTTCGGTTAACACGCAAATATCGAGCGGATCGCCGTCACCTACCATGCCCTTGCGTTTGGCCCGCTTGGAGAAAAGCGACGCGACCCTATCGCCGCAATAGGTTTGTGGGACCAGCCCGTAATAGACCGGACAATAATTCGAGAACCGTTGCGGGCGGTCGACTTTGAGGAATCCGCTGTCCTTATCCACTTCGTACTTCACGGTATCGGTCGGGACAATTTCAATGTACGCGGTTACCACATCCGGTGCCTTCTCCCCGATCGACACGCCATGCCAGGGATGCGCCTTGAACATCAGACTCATTAACCGTTGAATGGGATCTGCGAGAGAGCGCGCCATCCATGCCTCCTTGTATCACCGCGCCAGTGCTAGCCGTCGGGAGGTCGTCTCCTTGACGGCGATAAACCACTTCGGCTTCATCCGACCAAAATCGGTTCGCACGTGCCGCTTGAGCCCCCTGGCCGAATCCAGCACATAGACGTGTTCCTGTTCGCGCACGAACACGACCCAGTGCCAAGAGGGACGCCCCCGTTCGCGATGCCACTTGATCGCGAGAAGAGCCCGTGCGGGCAACGCCGACCACGAGATAAATGGCCTTGGTGTCACATGCGCTCGCAGGCGAAACTGTTTAAGCAAACGCCGGACATAGGCGGTGTCGGACCATAAGCGATCATCGGAGGCCACAATGCCCAATCGCCGTGCTGACCGCTGTGCCGCTTTGTAGCTGACGCCCGCCAGTGCCGCCACACTCGCAATGCCGCAGCCGGTCCGTTCCAGCTGCACCACTGGCCTCACGACAACTCCGTTTTCAGCTTTCGTCCGCCCGAGATCGTAAATCCATGGCGCATATAAAACGCCAGCGTACGATCGAACTGTGGCAACGGTGGCGTTGTGACCTCGAGGCGTTGCCATCCTCTTGCCTGTCCGACTCTTTTTGATTCGCTGATCAATGCGGACCCTACTCCTCGCGAACGATACACGGGACGGACATAGAATTCAGGGATCGTACCGTAGATGCCAGCGGTATACAGCGCATAGCTTTGATAGAGGGCCAGGAATCCGACCGCTGCTTCACGGATTCTCGCAAGCAACACGACATAGGAGCCGTCAGAGAGCCAGGCCCGTGCTCGTGCTGCCGTGTCGTCCTGATGAAAGTTGAATGCCTTTTCCCTCACCGCCGCCATGATTTCGTCGAGCAGCTCTCCGACCATTGCAGCGATGACATCTGCATCTTCCGGCAGAGCCTGA
>DATIGH010000175.1:0-8872 GCA_035454845.1 Nitrospira sp. | reverse complement strand
TTCCTCCCACACGGCTTTGGCGACGCCATGCGCACTGAAAATAACAACCGACCCCTCAGGCACCTCGCTGAGTTCTTCGACGAACACCGCGCCCTTCTGGCGCAATGAATTGACGACATGACGGCTATGAACGATCTCATGGCGGACATAGATCGGGGCTCCATACTTCTTCAGAGAGAGGTCAACAATGTCGATAGCCCGGTCCACGCCGGCGCAGAAACCACGTGGGTTGGCGAGATAGATTTTCATGGAAACCCCTTTCTTCTCCCACACCTTACGTGAGTTTATCGCGCCCCGTCAACAGAATAGCCGCAGAACCAAGGGGGGCAGGAACCATTTGCGCATAGCGCCCTACGGGTCGTTCCGACAAATGGTTCCTGACCCCCTTGGTTGCGCGCTTGACACCGGCTGCCCTGCCTCGTACGCTGGTCTCACCCTCCATGGCCAGTGCCGCCGCTAAGAAAATTCTGATCATCGAAGACGAGAAAGATATTCTCCAGTTGGTCAAGCTGTACCTGGAAAAGGAGGGGTACCGCACGATCACTGCCTCCACGGGCACTGAAGGTTTGGACAGCGCCAAACAGCACAAGCCCGACCTCATCGTGCTGGACTTGATGTTGCCGGAAATCGACGGCCTCGAGGTGTGCAAGCGTCTGCGGTCTGCATCCGAAACGGCGATGCTCCCAATCATCATGTTGACGGCCAAGGCCGAAGAGACGGACCAGGTCATCGGTCTGGAACTGGGGGCTGACGATTACGTCACCAAACCCTTCAGCCCCAAAGCGCTCGTGGCGCGCATCAAAGCGCTCATGCGCCGGGTCGAGCGCAGCCGTCAGGAAACGCAGACGTCCTATCAGTACGGCAAGCTGACCATGGACCTTGATCGGCATGAAGTGACGGTCCAAGGGAAAGATGTACCATTGACCGCCAAGGAATTCGGCCTGCTGGAACATCTGCTCCGCCACCCCGGACGGGTGTTAACTAGGGAAGTGCTGCTCAATCAGGTGTGGGGATACGATTATTTTGGTACCACACGAACGGTCGATGTGCATATCCGGAGATTGAAGCAAAAAATTCCGTTGCTCGACGAAGCGATCGTGTCCGTGAAGTCTTTGGGCTACAAACTTAAAGAACAGTGATCAGTGACGGGTGAACAGTGACGAGCATCACTGATTGCAGCGTCCGTCATTCTCCATCCGGTCCGATACATATCACTGATCACTGATCACTCATCACCGACCCATGACACTGTCGATCCGCTGGAAAGTCGCCCTGGCAATTCTCTTCGCGCTGGTCTGTGGGTTCGTCATCGCAGGGTTATTGGCCGCCCGCTCGCTGACGGAACAGCAAGTCATGCAGTCTGTGGGGGCTCTCGAAGTCTCCACGAATCTCATGGCGTTCGATCTCGGTCCACTGGTCACCAACCTTTCCGCCCCCCCGCCAACGGCGCGTCTCCAAATGATCGTTCGTGAATTGGGCGAGCGTGCACGTGTCCGGGTGACGCTGGTCGATGCCTCTGGGGTGGTGCTGGCCGACAGCGCCGTTCGCGACGAAGACTTGGCGGGCGTCGAAAATCATCGCACGAGACCGGAAATCGCACAGGCGATCGCCAGCGGGACCGGAACCGACCTTCGCGCGAGCCATACGACCGGGGAGCGGACGCTCTACCGGTCCGTTCGTCTCAGCAAGCAGGGAAAGGAATCGACAGCGCTGTATCTGCGGCTCGGGCTGCCGATGACGGCGCTGGACGAGGAGCTTTCCACGCTGAACCGCAATCTGACGTTGGCCTTCGGCAGTGCATTTCTCATTGCGGTCGGGCTCAGTATCTGGCTGGCCAGGAGCCTGACGAAGCCTCTTTCCGACATGGCGACCGCGGCCCAGCAGTTGGCGGCGGGCAATCTGGGCGTGCACGTGCAGGCCTCGGCTCGCGATGAGGTCGGCCTTCTCGCCGATACGTTGAATCACATGACTGCGGAGTTGCGATCGAAAATCGAAGAACTGTCAGAGGATCGCGCCCAACTGCTGGCCATGCTCACTTCGATGGTCGAAGGCGTGATGGTGCTGGACTCCAAAGGACGCATCCTCCAGGTCAATCCGGCGTGGGAGCGCATGTTCGGTGTGACCAGAGCCGAGGCGCGCGGACGACAGTCTTCGGACGTGTTCGCCCATTCCAAGCTCAATGCTCTGGTGTCGGCCGTTCTCGCCGCCAGAGCCGGGCAGGAAGCCGAGATCCTTTTAACGAACGGGCGTTGTCTCAACGTGGAAGCCTCGGTCGCCGCCGGAGAACAAGACAACGAAGCCTGTGCCGTGCTCGTGTTTCATGACATCACCGAATTGCGCCGGTTGGAACATATCAGGAAGGATTTCGTCGCCAATGTATCACATGAGCTGCGCACCCCGCTCACGTCGATTAAGGGATATGTTGAAGCGCTGTTGGACGGCGGAAAAGATGACCCGGAAACCAGCGTGCGCTTTCTCGACATCATCTTGAAACAAAGCGACCGGCTCAATTTGATTCTGGAGGATCTGCTCCAACTTTCAAAGATCGAATCGGGCCAGGTTCAATTCAAGCAGGAACCGCTGCACATTGGGTCGGTCATCGAGCGCACGATTGCGATGATCAAGCCGCTCGCGGACAAGAAACAGCATCAACTTCGCGCGCAGGTGGATGCAGATCTGCCGCTCATCAATGGCGATCAAGAGCGGCTCGTCCAAGTGCTCGCCAATCTCTTGGACAACGCGATTAAGTACACACCGGAATGCGGGCAGATCACCGTTGCGGCACGACGAATTCCCGTTCACGGTGACCGCATCGCCGACGGGCCGCGCGCAGGAGTGGAGCTCACCGTGACGGATACCGGCATCGGGATCCCCGAAAAGGATCGTCCTAGAGTCTTTGAGCGGTTCTACCGCGTGGACAAGGCCCGCTCCCGCGAGCTTGGAGGCACCGGTCTTGGGCTGGCCATCGTCAAGCACATCGTAGAGGGACACGGCGGCCAGATTCGGGTGGAAGGCAATGTACCGAGCGGCAGCCGCTTCGTGGTCCGGTTGCCGGCCGAGACGGAAAGCCGAAGCTAAAACAAGGCCGACATGATCAGATAAATGACCGTCGACAAGAGGGCAGCTCCCGGAAGCGTAAACAACCACGCGTAGAGGATTCGTCTCGTCACCCCCCACCGCACCGCCGAAAGCCGTTTGATCGCGCCGACACCCATGACGGAGGAAGTAATCGTGTGTGTCGTGCTGACGGGCAGCCCGATATGCGCAGTAAACATCAAAACCGTTGCCGCGCCGGTCTCTGCGGCAAAGCCGTGGACAGGTTCGAGCTTTACGATATTCATGCCTAGGGTGCGCACAATCCGCCAACCGCCAGCGGCCGTGCCCAATCCCATCGCCACCGCGCAAGCACCGATCACCCAGGTCGGCACCTCGGCTGAGGGAATCTTGCCGGCAGAGAGCAACGCGAGTGTAATGATACCCATGGCTTTTTGCGCATCGTTGGCGCCGTGGCTGAAGGCCATAAAACAGGCCGAGATCAGCTGCAGCCGCTTGAAGAGCCGGGTCGCCACGGAGCGAGTGACGCGAAAAAACACCCAGCTGATCAGCACCATGAAGCCCAGCCCGATGGCAAAACCGAAGAAGGGGGACAGGACCATCGCTTCGAGGACGGATCGCAAGCCCCTCAATTTGACGGTCTCCCAACCTCCGTGTGTCAAGGCGGCGCCCACCAGTCCGCCGATGAGTGCGTGCGACGAGCTAGTCGGCAATCCCAACAACAATGTAAAAAGATTCCAGCAAATGGCACCGGCCAGAGCGGCCGCAACCATATGCTCGGTCACGCCGGCCGGATCGACGATGCCCGCTCCCACCATCTTCGCCACTGCCGTGGACATGAAGGCGCCCGCGACGTTGAGCACGCCGGCACCGATCACGGCCACGAACGGACTGACGACGCGCGTCGAGACTACGGTCGCAATGGCGTTGGCGCTGTCGTGCCATCCATTCGAAAAATCGAACAGCAGTGCCAGCACAACGACAAGAAAGAGCATTCCGGTAAGCTCAGGCATCAGGAACAGTGATGGGTGATAGGTGACGGGCGATCAGTGACGAGTATCATAGGTCGCCGACCTGCGAACTCGTCATCCGGTTGGCGGGTTTTTGAGAGGACCCATGTTTTTCTCATCGCTCGTCGCACATCACTCATCACACGTCACTGGTTCAATGATGTTTCAACGCGATGCGCTCGAGAATGTTGGCGACGTCTTCGCAACGGTCAGTCCCGGCCTCGAACCCCTCGTAGATTTCCTTCCACTTGATGACCGCAATGGGATCGGTCTCTTTCTCGAAGAGCTCGGAAATGGCATCACGCGAAATCCGATCAGCCTCATTCTCGAGACTGTTCACCTGGACGCTGCACTCTTTGATATCCGGGTGGGCCAATCCAAGCCGGTCAACACCCGCCCCGACGGCGACGGACGCCTGATACAAGACATCTGCCAGCTTGACAGCGCGTTCCGTGGGCTTCGTGACCTTGTACAGCAGGAACCGGTCGGCGATCGCTTCCGCCACGTCCAAGATGTCGTCCAATGCACTCGCCAAATCGTGGATATCTTCACGGTCGATCGGCGTGATGAAGGTTTGGTTGAGCCGGCGGGCGATGTCATGGGTGATGCCGTCGCCGATGTGCTCGACGTCTTTGATGCGTTTGGCCTGATCGACCGGCGACCGGTAATGCTCCATCATGTCCTTCAAGAGCCGGCTCCCTTCGATCATGTTGTGTGCGGCACTCTTGAACAATTCAAAAAAGGATTCTTCCTTCGGGATCAAACCAAACATCATCATTCCTTTCTACGCACCGTTTCCCGCTCGCTCAACTGTTCACGTGCCTGCAACACCATGATGACGCCAACGTTCCAGTTCGGTACAACGCTTCACCACCTGAGGAGCCCGGACGCCCAGGTCAGTCCTCCCCCAAAGCTACCCAGCACAAGGAGGTCATGCGGTCTCACCTTGCCAGCACGCACGGCATGGTCCAAGGCTATCGGAAGCGAGGCCGATGAGGTGTTCCCGAACGGTCCAATGACGGAAGCGATGCGGTCAGGTGGAATTCCCAGGCGAGCGGCGACTTGCGCCAGGATTCGCCCGTTTGCCTGATGAACAACGAAGTGAGCGACCTCCCGCAAGTCCACACCGAACTCTTTGAGCGTCTCCCTGACCGCCTGTTCCAGACGCCTGACCGCCAACCGGAACAGCGGGGGCCCTTGCATCCGCAGGAAATGGTCGCCCGCCTTGAGGGTGGTTTCGCTTGAAGGCCGGCGTGATCCGCCGGCATGAATCCGAATCAAGTCGTGTCGCGATCCGTCCGAGGCGAGACGAATCCCCAGCAGCCCGCGACGGGGGTGGCTGTCCTCTCGTTCTCCCTGCACGACGACGGCACCAGCACCGTCGCCGAACAACACCGACGTATCGTGGTCCTGTGGATCGAGCGTCCGAGACTTCACTTCGGCCGCGGCCACCAGGCACGTCTTGATCTGACCGCTTCGGATCATGGCATCGGCCATGGAAAGCCCATAGAGAAAACCCGAACAGGAGGCCGCGACATCGAAGGCCGGCACGCCGGCACAAGCCAATTCCCGCTGCAGATGGCAGGCCGTCGAAGGGAACGCCATGTCCGGAGAGGTGGTTGAGACCAGAATGGCCTCCACGGCAGACGGTTGAAGGCCCGCCGCATCCAGTGCCGCTCGGGAGGCCTCGACGGCCAAATCTGACGAGGCTTGCGTGGGGTCGGCCCAACGCCGCTCTTGAATGCCGGTGAGTCGGGCGATGGTGTCAGGATCGATGTGTAATGCAGCCCCCACCTCCCGGTTGGAAATCACCCGTTCCGGAAGAAAAGAGCCGGTTCCGATAATCCTGGATCGGATCATTGCTGGAATGCCAATGGGCTGCACTCAAACGCGCGGGGATTATAGGTCTCGCGCCTGCAGGGGTCAACCCAAGCGAAAATATTGCATTTGTGATGCTCTCCTGCTAGTTTTGCACTAGAAGGTGAACATGCTTCAGCTGCGAATGAGCCTTTCTGAGCGGTCGTTTGCCGCGACCTTCGCCCTGGGCGGCCTGGTGCTCTGCCTGCTGACGGCCTGCTCGAACGCGCCCAAGACGGGCGATCCCACCTCCAAGAAAGCGTTGAGCGGAACAGACGAGTCTATTTTCCTCGGCGATACCATTGAAAAGAACTACGATCCCAACGTCATAATGAAACGCGGCGAGGCCTTTTTCGAAAAGGAGGAATTTGCCGAAGCGATCGTCGAGTACAACCACTTTCTTGATCTTCACCGCAACCATATGCTCGCCTCTTATGCGGCCTTTCGGATCGGCGAAAGTCAGATGAAACGCGCCAAAGGGATCGAACGTGATCCTGAACCGATCCAGAAGGCGATCGACGCATTCGAACGGCTACGGAGAGACTATCCGGGAAGTCGGTACGACGATCAGGCGGGGGAAAAGATCCAGGAGTGCCAGGATCTTTTGGCACAGATGCATCTGTTTGTCGGTCAATTCTACTATCGTCGTCAATCGTATCTGGCGGCCGCCCATCGTTTTGAACAGATTATGAAGATCTATCCCGACAAGTCCGTGGCGCCGGATGCGCTCTATTTTTTGGCGCTGAGCTATCATGATCTCGGCGCGGATGATTGGGCCAGTGAAAAATTGACGCTGCTGGCCGAGAAATATCCGAACAGTGCGCATTCCAGTGACGGTGCCAAGCTGCTCGCCAAGATCGGAAAATCCCAGCCGGCGGTCGTGGTAGCAACGAAATCGGAGCCGACCACAGGCGCATCCGCACCTACCTCCGGCGTCGAGAGTCAGCGTTCGGCACCTGGAGGAGGCATTACCCCCCAGGTGGCCAACGGGCTCATGCGCCTCCCTTCCGCAACTGTCATGGAACAGGGGTTTGTCACTTGCCGGCTCGGCGCCTGGTGCTGAGCGAGCAGCCAGCCTTCAGCGTTCAGCCATCAGCTTTCAACCTTAACCGTTATAGTTTAAGTGGGCTTGAAAAAGCTGACTGCTGATTGCTGACTGCTGAAGGCTGCCTGCTTATTGACCCAAGTACCAGCCGATGCCGTACCGTTCCAAGAAACTCGTGATTATCGTCAGCGAATTCGCATAAATCATGACTCCGACGATCACGAGCAGCACCCCGCTGACCGTCGAGACGCCCCACAAATACGCGCGAGCTTGCTTGAAATACGCCAGGAAACGGTCTACCCCAAGCGCGGTCAGGAACAGCGGCAGGCCCAATCCGAGTGAATAACTTGCCAACAATAGGACGCCGTTGAGCAACGAGTCGGTCGTGCTGGCATACAATAAGATCGTGCCAAGCACCGGCCCCACGCAGGGCGTCCAGCCCGCCGCAAACGCGATTCCGATCAAGAACGATCCGAGATAGCCGACCGGACGGTTGCGAAATTGGAACCGATGTTCTGCCTGTAAGAAATTAATGTTGAGAATGCCCAACAGGTACAGGCCGAAGATGATAACCAGTACACCGCCAATGCGCCGGATGTGATCCTGATACGTAATGAGGATCTGACCGATGAGACTGGCCGACGCGCCAAAGGCGATGAATACCAAGGAGAAGCCTGCGATGAACAAAAGGGCGTTCACCACGATCGCCGCCTTGAATCTCGATCGCGCATTGGCATCGGTCAATTGTTCAATCGATAAGCCGGTGATGTATGAGATATACGAAGGAACCAACGGCAGCACGCAAGGCGACACGAACGAAAGGAGCCCTGCTGAAAAGGCCGCGATCAACGAAATCTGAGTGAAAGATTCGGACACGAGCTTGCCTAGGATTTCATCAACATCTCGATGAGCTGGTGCGCTTCCAGTGCTTCCCAGTCGCGAGCGCCGAAGATGTGTTGCCGTACGATGCCCTGCCGGTCGACCATGAACGTCATGGGAAGTGTCCGTGCGCCATAGGACAAACCGACCCGGAAATCCGAATCGTGAAGGATTGGAAACGTGAGCTTGTTCTCTTGCTGAAAGGGTCTCGTCACCGCGACGCCCTGTGCGTCGGTCGACACCGCGAGAATCTCAAAGTCCTTTCGGTCATATGCGCGGTACAGCCGCTCCATGGCCGGCATCTCAACTCGACAGGGCCCGCACCAGGTTGCCCAGAAATTTAAGAGTACGACTTTCCCACGCAGATCGGACAGCGACACGTTCCGCCCGTTCATATCTCGGAGCTGGAAATTGGGTGCCGGCTCGCCGGGCTTGACCACGCCCCGTTGGGCGATCGGTGCAACACTACCAGCATACCCTACGGTCAGCACCGCGGTCGCCGCCACCAGTGCACATGCTCCGGCTATCGCTCTGCCTTTGCTCATCCCTGATGGTCCGGTGAAGCCGAGGGCTGTCTGCTCTCGGCTGTTTTGGGTGTCACGTTGAGAAGCTTGGCCAGGACTTGCAAACTGTCGAGCCTGGTCCAATCCCGTGGTCCGATCACAATCTCGCGAATAATCCCCTCTTGGTCGATAATGAAAGTCTCAGGAACCCCCATTCGTTTATAGGGTTTGTCCGTCCGTCCCCATGAATCGATCAGCACCGGAAAGGTCAAGTTCAAGCCTTTGACAAAGGGCGGAATATCTTTGGTGGTGGTCACGCGGTCGATGCTGACAGCCAGAATCACCAGTCCGTCCTTCTCAAAATTCTTGTTCAGGATTTCCATTGAAGGCATCTCTTCGCGGCATGGTTTGCACCACGTCGCCCAAAAATTCAGGAAGACTACCTTCCCTCGGAAATCCGATAATCGATAGGGTTTATCGTTCAGATCGGAGAGCGCAAAGTCGGGTGCCGGTTTGCCCACCAC
>DATIGH010000174.1:0-9195 GCA_035454845.1 Nitrospira sp. | reverse complement strand
TGACAGGGGACGCTGATGCCACCAACCGATTGACGACGGCAAGGCTGTTAGGGGCGCGACAGATCTTACGAAAACCGTTCGACTTGCCCACGTTGCTTAGCATGGTGCGATACGAATTGGCGCAGTAGACCCTGGGCAGGGGATTCCGAGGGGCTCGTGCTTCCTGCGCCCGGCCCTAACGACGCTTAATCCATTTTGTCGCTTCAACCATGATCAGGGGCAGAAGCACCATGGCGACCATCAATTCCCAATTCTCAATCGGTAACGGCGCAACTTTGAAAATCGGCTGCGCGGCCGGCAGAGTCAGTACCGCGAGCTGCATCACCAGTGACAGTAGAACGGCCCAGAGCAACGCGCGATTCGTCAAGAGACCCACCTGAAAGAGCGAGAGCCGCTCGCTGCGACAATTGAACGCGTGCATCAGCTGCGCGACGACGATGACGGTAAAGGCTACTGTTCTCGCTTCCTCCACAGTCTGATGCCAACCGTACAGGCTGTACACGAACGCGCCCAGGGCAATCACGCTCAGCATCAACCCTTCGACGCCGACCGCAACCAATCGCTTGCCGTCCAACAACTTGGCATCCGGCCGGCGAGGCCGGCGTTTCATCAGGTCCGGTGCCTTGGGATCAACGGCGAGGGCCAACGCTGGAATGCCGTCCGTGACCAGATTCATCCAGAGAATGTGTATCGGCAAGAGCGGAAGCGGAAGACCGAGCAGCGTGGAAAACAACATGACCAACACTTCACTGAAGTTACAGGACAACAAAAAATGGACCGTTTTCCTGATGTTGTCGAAGACCGCACGGCCTTCCTCAACCGCTGCCGCAATCGAAGCAAAATTGTCATCGGTCACGATCATGTCGGAGGCTTCTTTGGTCACATCGGTCCCGGTGATACCCATGGCCACCCCGATATCCGCCGCTTTGATGGCCGGAGCATCGTTTACGCCGTCGCCTGTCATAGCAACGATGGCGCCCCGGCGTTTCCAGGCCTGGACAATACGCAGCTTGTGCTCGGCAGACACCCTGGCATAAACGGATACGCTCTCCACCCTCTGGGCCAGCTGCTCATCCGTGAGCTTGTCCAGGTCGTGTGCAGAAAGCGCCGAGCTGTCGTTGTGATAGAGGCCGAGTTCCCGGGCGATCGCCACCGCCGTGTCCTTATGATCGCCGGTGATCATCGCAGCGACGATGCCCGCGTCTTGACACAGTCGCACCGCTTCCACCGCTTCCGGTCGCAAGGGATCCTTCATGGCCATCAGACCGAGGAACACCAGTTGCTGCTCCACCGATCCGGCTCGCGCGTTTCCGTGAAGACCGTTCAAAGAACGATGTGCCACCGCCAGCACGCGAAGCGCCTGACGTGCCAGCAATTCGTTGGTTTCGAGAAGCTCTTGTCGATGTCGATCGCTCAACGGTTCCGTACGGCCGTCAAGTGCAAGGCAATGTGTGCACCGAGTGAGCAACACGTCAGGCGCGCCCTTCACATAGGCCATACTCCCGGCCGGCGTCCGACGGATGATCGTCATCATTTTTCGTTCCGCATCGAAGGGGATTTCGCTTTCGAACGGCGCCTCCCGTTCCAGCGTCTGTTTCGTCATGCCCCATTGTGCGGCCAACAGGAGCAGCGCCCCTTCTGTCGGATCACCGACAACCCGCCAGGCGCCGTTCTCCTCGTGCAACGCCGCACCATTGCATAGCACTGCGGCGGTGAGCAGTTCCTTCATCGCCGCGGCGTTGCATGGAAGTGGAGACTCACCGGTGACTTCGAACGGGCCAGTCCCGACATAGAGCTTCGTGACCGTCATTTCGTTTTTCGTGAGCGTTCCCGTCTTATCGGTGCAAATCACTGTGGCCGAGCCGAGCGTCTCCACCGCCGGCAGCTTCCGAATCAGCGCATGGCGCTTCGCCATCCGCGTGACCCCCAGCGCCAGCGTGATCGTGACGACCGCCGGAAGGCCTTCCGGCACCGCCGCCACCGCTAGACTGACTGAAGTCAGAAACATCTCCAGCAGCGGCTCTCCGCGCCAATAGCCCAAAACAAAGACAATGCCCACGACCGTCAAGGCCAGCCAAAGCAGCGTGTAGCCGAAGTGCTCGAGGCGGCGCTGGAGTGGGGTCTCCACTCTTTCCGCCTCCGTCGCCTGCTGAATCATGCCGGCGATCCGACCTAACTCGGTCTTCACGCCCGTCGCAACCACGAGGGCGCGAGCCTTGCCCGACACCGCAACGGTGCCCATGAACGCCATATCGATTCGGTCCGCCAAAGGCACGCTGTCTGGCAGCACGACCTGTGCGTCTTTCTGGACCGGCGTCGATTCACCGGTCAACGAAGCTTCCTGCGTCTGAAAACCAGCGGTATAGATCAACCGGGCATCGGCAGCGATACGGTCTCCGGCGTCAAGCAGAAGGAGATCGCCGGGTACTAACTCGCGGGCGGGAATCGATAGGACGCTGCCTCCTCGGATCACACGCGCCATCGCAACTGACATCCTTCGTAAGGCAGCAAGAGATCGCTCGGCGCGGAACTCTTGGATGAACCCCAGCACACCATTGAGAAAGACGATGGCCATGATGGCTGCAGCATCGAGCCAATCCTCCAGCAGGCCCGACACGATGGCGGCCCCCAGCAACACCCAGATGATGACGCTCGTGAATTGGGAAAAAAACAACTTCACGAGAGAAGGCGGCGGAGCTTCGGGGAGTTCGTTGAAGCCTTCGCGCCTTTGACGCCGCACGACCTCTTCGTCATCAAGGCCGTCACCGAGAGCCGTCGAGAGGGCTGTCACCACTGCCTCTACAGACAGCGCATGCCATGATGGTGAGGGTGTCATGGGTATCTGAGTCATAACCGCCGCATCCAGCCTTCACACCCATTCGGGTGCAAACGTCGTCTCAACTTTCTCTGCAAAGAGGTGGTAGAGCGCCGGCAGCACGATCAAGGTCAGGGCGGTCGAGCTGAAGATACCTCCGATGACCACCGTGGCGAGCGGCCGCTGCACTTCCGCTCCAATTCCCTGCGCGAGCGCGAGTGGCAGAAGACCAAGCAAGGTCGTCATCATCGTCATCACGACGGGACGCAGCCGCAGGCTGCAACCGGTCACGATTGCCTTGTCGCTTGCCATCCCGTCTCGCCGCAGTTGATTGACGTAGGAGACCAGCACAATCCCGTTCCCGACGGCAAGGCCGAATAATTCGATGAAGCCGATGGAGGCCGGGACGCTTAAGTACTGCCCGCTCAGCCAGAGTGATACGACCCCGCCCACTAGGGCAAACGGCAGGTTGAGGATGATCAAAGTCGCGTATCGCAACGAATGGAACGCCCAGAAAAGGAGGAAGAAGACGAGCCCCAGCGTGATGGGAACCACGATCAAGAGTCGCGCGTTCGCACGTTCCATGTTTTCGAAGGCGCCACCCCACGAGATGGTGTATCCCTGCGGTAATGGGATCTGAGCGGCGAGTTTCTTTCTTGCCTCATCGACGACACCGCCGATGTCACGGCCCACAACGTTGAATCCGATATAGATGCGGCGCTTCACGTCTTCACGGCTGATGCGAAGGGGGCCTTGGCGCATGTCAATCATGGCCAGATCGTGCATCGGAATCAGAGCGCCGGATGCCGCTTTCACACGGATCTCTCCGATGGTTCCCACGCTGTTTCGGGCGGCTTCCGGAAAACGCAGGACCAACTGGAACCTTCGTTCACCCTCATACACATAGGTGGCGGGCTTCCCGCCGATCGCCGTCACAATGAGCTCCTGCACGTCGGCCACGTTGATACCATAGCGAGCGATCTTCTGCCGGTCGATGTCGATCGTCAGATACGGTTGCCCGGCGATTTGTTCAACCTTGACGTCTTTAACGCCTTCAATGTCCTGCATGGCCATCGCGATGTCTTCCGCCTTGTCATGCAGCACGTCGAGATCCGGTCCAAACAGCTTGATGGCACATTCCGTACGGATCCCAGATATCAGTTCATCCACTCGTTCCTGGATCGGCTGACTCATGAGCACGGAGATCCCCGGAATTTCCGCCAATTTTCGTCTGATGGCATCCGTCAACTGCGATTGCGTCTGGGCCGTCCTCCACGTGCTGCGTTCGTGCAAGGACACGATGGGATCGCTCTCGTTGGGTTCCTCCGGCCCAAAGGCGATGTCGGGACGCCCGATCTTGCTCACGGCCATGCGTACCTCCGGAAACTCCAGCATGACCTTGTGAGCCTGCTTTTCCATTTCAATTGACTCCGGGAGGGACACACTGGGAAGGCGGACGATCTGCGGGGTCAGGGCCCCTTCCGCCAGAATAGGGATGAATTCGCGCCCGACAGAGGGCATGAGCAACAGACTTCCGAGCACCAAGAGCGTCGAACCGATCAGGACATGGCCGCGATGGCGGAGCGTCCACTGCAGCAGCGGCAAGTATGACTGCTTCATCCAGACGGTCAGGCGCGTCTCGCCAGGCTGATCTTCCCGCAAGAAGAGGGAGGCCAGGACGGGAGAGAGCGTCAGTGTGACCACCACCGATGCCAGGAGGGCAATGACGAGCGTCAGTGCCAACGGTGCGAACATTTTTCCTTCCATGCCATGGAGCGTCAAGAGCGGCAAGAACACCACGCTGATGATGAGAATGCCGAACAGGATCGGACGTCCCACTTCTTTGGTCGCTCGAAGAATGACCTCACGACTGGTCTGCGGCCCGGGGCGGTGATTCCCAAGATGGCGATACACATTCTCCACGACCACCAGCGATCCATCAGCGATCTCGCCGATGGCGATGGCGAGACCGCCAAGCGTCATCAGATTAGCCGAGAGTCCCAGCCGCTCCATGACGATGAAGGCGACCAACGGTGTGACGATCAGTGTCACGGTCACGATGATCGCGCTGCGCACATGACCGAGGAAGAAAAAGAAAACGAGGACCACGAGGACCACGCCTTCGATCAGGGCATCCCGGACGGTATGGACGGCGGCCCGGACCAGCTCGATCCGGTCGTAAAAGGGCACGATCGTTGTGCCCGGCGGCAGCACATTCATCTGGTGCAGGTCTTTCACCTTGGCTGACACCGCGTCCACCACGCGGCGCGCATTCCCACCGCGCAGCATGAGAATAGTTCCGGCCACCACTTCGCGCTCTCCGTTGAGGACAGCGGCGCCGTGCCGAACGGCATGGCCGATACGGACTTCCGCCACGTCGCGGACAAAGATTGGCGTGCCGCCCACCTCCTTGACGATGATGGACTCAATATCGGCGAGGGTTTTGATCAGGCCCAACCCGCGAACAATGGACCGTTCCGCGTGACGTTCGAGGACATTCCCTCCAGCATTCGCATTGTTCTTCGCGACGGCGTCGTAAATCTCGTGCAGCGTCAGATCGTACTTTCTCAGCTTTGATGGGTCGACGAGCACCTGGTATTGCTTCACAAACCCGCCCAACACATTCACGTCGATCACGCCGGGAATGCCCTTGAACAGAGGTCGCAGCACCCAGTCTTGAAGAGTCCGTTGCTCCGTCAACTCGCCTTGCACGGCAGCCTCATCAGAGTCTTTCGCGTGCGGTCCGACCAGGTAGTATTGATAGACTTCACCGAGCCCGGTACTGACTGGTGCCATGACCGGTTCGACACCCTCGGGCAATCGCTCTTTCGCTGCTATCATGCGTTCGAGCACGAGCTGGCGTGCAAAATAGATATCGACGTCGTCCTGGAACACCACCGTCACTTGTGAAAGTGCAAATTTGGATAGGGAGCGGATCTCCGCGAGACCAGGCAATCCGGTCATCTGCAGCTCGAGCGGATAAGTGATGAATCGTTCCACTTCGACCGGTGACAATCCTGGCGCTTCTGTCAGGACTTGCACCTGAATATTTGTCACGTCCGGATACGCGTCAATGGGAAGAGATTGAAAGGCGAGAACGCCGGCGAAGGACACAATGCCCGCGACACCGAGGATCAGGATGCGCTGACGCAGAGAAAATTCCAGAAGAGAGGCGATCATGGCGCCGGTTCGATCTTGTGCCGCTCCATTTCTGACTTAAGCACAAATGAGCCTTTGGTGACCACCGGCTCTCCAGCCCGCACGCCGTCGAGTACAGCAGCGACATCGCCATATTCCTCGCCAAGCCGCACGGTTCTCATTTCGAATTCGGATGGGCCGCGCTGCACGAAGACGACGTTTCCCGTCGGTCCATTTTGAATGGCCGAGAGAGGCACGGTGAGCGTATTCGGATCGGGCGTGGCTTGGATGCGAACGAGTGCAAACATCTCAGGTTTCAAGCGTTTGTCGGGATTGGGGGCCGTCACCCTGACCGGCAACGTGCGGGTGGCAGGGTCCAATACGTCGCCGACGTAGGTAATGGTGCCTTTGAAGATGCCATGGGGATACGCGGCGGCCACGATGTCCACGGGGTGACCTTTTTGAATGTACTCCACGTCTTTTTCAGGGACGGCCGCGATGACCCAGATGTCGGAGAGATCAGCGACGGTGAAAAACTTCTGGTTGGTCTCGACGACCTCTCCACGCGTGATATTGCGCATGATCACTCGACCATCAAACGGTGCGCGCAGCGGCACATCGGCCTTGATCGTATGCTCGCGATTCAGCCGGTCGATTTCCCGGCGTGGCACGCCCAGAAGCTCCAGCTGGTTCTGCATTTCACGTGCTTCCGCACTGGCCGTTCTCATGGCGGCTTCCCGTCGCTGCAGCTCGGCCAAGCTCACCGCCTGGGCCTCATACAGATCCTTCGCCCGCTTGTACGACACATCTGCTTCATGGAGCCTGGCAGTGGCCTTGAGGTAGGCGCCTTCAGCCAGTCCCAAGTCGGTGCTGTGCAGGAGGGCCAGGAGATCGCCTTTTTTCACATCGGCCCCGACATCGACCTGCACGTTCACGACGCGGCCACGAATCAGTGTCGTGACTTCCGCGAGTTCGTTTTCATTCGGGCGAATGGTTGCCGGAAACTCGCGGGACAGCCGAAACCGTCCACGCTCGACGGGTACGGTTTCAATCGTCGTTCGAGAAAGCTCTTCTTGGCTGAGGCGCAAGAGTCCGCCCGGCCTGCTGGCGGTTATCGGGATGGCCGACGAACTGTCTTGCTGAGTGTTCCCACAGCCGGTCGCGCAGGCAACGAAGGTCACGAACAGGAAGCCCGTCTGACGCCCAATCGACTTAACGGTTCGTGCCTTCATTCATCCCTTCAAATGGACTACCCGCCCGTAAGACCAGCAGGAGGCATGCCTTGCGAATCTACTGAACTTCCTAGTGAAAAAGCGATATCCCGTGGCTATTTGCCACGGGTCTATTGCCTAGAGCGTGGTGAATCGCGACAGTAGTGAGCGCCATTCGGCAGGATATCAAGAGATTAAGGATGGCACTGCCCTTGCGTAAGAAGAGAATAGGCAAAGAATCCCCTTCGTTAGACACCCAACGGAGGTCACCATGGTCGTTCTCCAGAGACTTCAAAACTATCTCAAAATTAACAACATTCCTTACGCGGAGATGCCTCACTCCACCGCGTACACGGCTCGCGAGGTCGCCGAAAATCTCAACGTGCCGGCCAAGATGTTTGCCAAGGTCGTCGTCGTCAAAGCCGACGGCCGATTTGTGATGGCCGTGCTCCCTTCTTCCTGGCTGGTCGATCTGAAACGTCTGGAAGAGGTGTTAGGGTATTCGCACGTGAGACTGGCCACGGAAGATGAGCTCGCAACCCTCTTCCCCGATTGTGAAATTGGCACCATGCCTCCCTTCGGTAACCTCTATGGATTACCGGTTTACGTCGATGAATTGCTAGCCAAGAATGAGGACATGTACTTCGACGCCGGGACGCACAAGGGAGCCATCAAGCTGCGGTATCAGGATTTCGCGGGTCGCGTTCATCCGCAGGTTGCAGAGTTTCACCGCGAACCGACGAAGTTAGAGTATTAGAGCGCGCTATGGCCATCTGATCGGCCGGTTCGCATGCTGATGATGCGACAAAATCATCACGAATGAGGATTTGATCGGAACGTGCGCTCGGGGGGATCAGCAGCCTTCTACGCAGGACGAATGTAACCCGTCTGCGCCTCTCGATCGCTCACCCGCCGCCTGAACTCCGGGGGGGCTATCGGTCGTCGCGCCGGCATGCGACCAGGGATGACGGCCCGGACATAGACGAATCTTGAGAGGGCGACGGACAGCACGGCGGTCGCAAACATGACGGCGCCGATCCCGACGACCGCCGCAGCCTCGCCAAACTGTTGCGCAATCCAGCCGAACACAGTCATGCCGGCAATGGCCATGCTCATCGCGGCAGTCGTGTAGATCGCAAGCACTCTGCCCACCATGTTGACAGGAGCAATCTCTTGGAGCACACCCCAGGCAATGGGAGTCAGCGTGCCTACGCCGGCGCCAATCAGGCCCATGAACAAGGCTGCGGTCCCAAACTGTTCCGCCCACACGAGTCCCAACAGGCCAACCCCGCTCAACGAGCTCGAGGCTGCAATCACGAAGAACCGCTTGCGCAGTTCCCAATCCGTCACCTTCACAAGGCCGATCGAGACAACCAGCAAGCCGGCGCCAAAGGCCGACCATAGATAGCCCACCTCCGCAGGCCCCAGATCCAACAGCTTCCGCGCGAAGACCGGCAACAAGGTGGAAAACGCCGCGGTTCCAAACGTGTACAGAGAGGCTGCCAGAATCAGCAAAAGAATCCGTTGCTGTTTGATCAGCGCAAAACGGAAGCCTTCCACCAGATCCCGGAGCAGTGAGGCAGACGGGCTGTCGGCTGCAGGCAATTCACCCGATCCAGAAAGTTTGATCGCGAGCAGACAGGCAGCAGAGCCGAGGTATGTGATGGCGTTGACGCAGAGGACCTCTTGCGAGCCAATTGTGGCAATGCCAATACCGCTCAGTGCAGGCCCGAGAACCACACCTAGGCTCGTCGTGGTCTGGAGCAGCGCATTGGCGGCGGTGAACTGCCGCCGCTCCACCAGAAACGGCACGGCGCCCGTCATGGCCGGGCCGAAAATCGCCGATGCAATGGCGTGCAAAAAGACCAAGACGTAGAGCCGATCGACAGTGAAGAGGTCGATCGAAAGGAGGCAAGGAATCGCACCGATCAAGAGGGCCCGCGCCACGTCGCTGCCGATCATAATCCATTTCTTCGACAGACGATCCACGCAGACTCCGAATAAAGGCCCGAACAATATCGGTGGTAGCGT
>DATIGH010000173.1:0-2553 GCA_035454845.1 Nitrospira sp. | reverse complement strand
GCGCGCCTTCTCAAATGCTTCGGCTTGCTCCCATTGGGCGCCGTACTGGTCGTATTTTTTGCGTTTGTCGGGGTCGGAGAGGACTTCGTTGGCTTCGTTGAGCTCTTTGAACTTTCTCTCCATCTCGGTCTTCTTCGAGCCGGAATGGAGATCCGGATGGTATTGACGTGCCAATCGCCGATAGGCCTTCTTGATGTCGTCGGCCGAGGCCGTGCGAGGAAGACCAAGCACCTGATAAAAATCCCGTGGAGCGGTAGCCATCGTTCAGGAAAATAAGGACGATTTCGATTAAATCAACTGGAATCTAGCGATCAGCAGTCAGCGATCAGCACCGATCACCCATCACTGATCACTCTCTTCAAGGCCCTGTGAACAGTGATCGGTGACAGGTTTCTTTCGTAGACGAAGCCCTCAACCCTCTCTCTCATCACCCATCACTCATCACTGCTCACCCATCACTGATCACTTCTTTTACCCTGCCACTGTCCGTTTGGCCCGTGCCACCAATTTACAATATGAACAGACATCCGCCGTGGTCGGCTGGCCGCACGTACTGCACGGGTGGAGCAGGGACTGATCCTTCTCCCTCATCGCGGCGGCAGGAGACCGTTTCTCGCGTTGCTTCTCCAGGAATCCCCAATAAAAGTATTGTTTCGTGCCCGGCGACTCGGTTTCCAGCCGGTTGAGCACCTCCTTATATAGGAGCGAGCGTGCGCCTTGCGCCATGGGACATTCCTCCACGATGTACTCGATGCTTTGCAAGACACAATAGGCGGCGAGCTCACGCTCAGACAGGCGATACAGCGGCTTCACCTTCTTGGCGAAACCCTCAACTGACGCGGGCAAGCTGGGTCCCTGTTTCTCCAGATACTCCTCCTGCCAGTGCAGCACATTGCCGAGCAGGCGGGCGGCTTCGTCGTCCAGGTTGTGGCCGGTAGCCATCACGTCATAGTCCTGTTCGATCGCGGCGCGATTGAATTGATAGCGTTTGATGGTCCCGCATGTCGAGCAGGTGGGACGATGGACCAGTTGGGCGAGCTCCTTGATGCCGGCGCCTTCCTCCTGTTCGACCGTGTGAGTTCGTAAGGCCGCGCCAAGCGGAATAGCCACGCGGTCGGCAAATCGGCGAACCATCGCAGAGGAGCGTTCGGAATAGGCACCGATCCCAAGATGGACGTAAAAACCGTTCGCCTTATACCCGAGCTTGAGCAGAATATCCCACAGAGCCAGGCTATCTTTGCCACCTGAGACCGCCACAAGAATGCGATCATTTTTGCCGAACATCTGTTCCGACTTGATCGCCCGTGCCACCTGATCATGGACAAAGCTCACGAAGCAGCCCTTGCAGAACGCCGCGTGGTGACGGGGAATCTTGATGACCGCTTTTGTCTTACATTTTGTGCAGTTCATGCGTCGATGATACGGGCAGCCTTGTCGCGATTGCAATCAGCATGGCCTCGTGACTGTTTTGCCCCATCAATCCGTATTCGTCCTCATACATGATTACAATACATGCGTCAGTCTCAGGCCGACAGCTATCCACAAAATCACGAAGTTGTGAACGAACATCAGCGTTGGGCCACGGCACGTGACTTGCCGGTAGAACCCGTTCGGACACTTACGCTTTCCACTATATACACAGAGCTGCCGATTCGGATGCAACTGCTGCCTTTCAAGTCACCCGTCAAAGAAACTCTTTTTGGCAAAGGAGTGCAAGGGCGGAAATATCTCGTGGGTTCCCTTTTGGTGCTCTCCGCGCTTGCCATCCGAATGCTGCTCGCGCAACGCAAGCAGACTGAGGAGCAGCTCAAGGCCATTGCCTGGCTGCTGCGGGAAGGCGGGACACCGTTTAGAGTGCCGGAAGTGCAGCCGTATGGGGACTTGACTGAGCTCAACCGCGAACGGACCATTTTGCGCGCGGTCGGAAAAGACCTCCTGAACAATGTCGCCGGTGATGCACTCCACCTCATCGGGACGTCGGGCGCGGTGTGCGAAAAGAATGGGGACTACGCCTCATGTCTCGTGGCATCCGACTGGTGCCGGTTCCTGGACCAGGCGTCGCGCGGGCGCTGCGCCACGACCGATAACCGGGCCGCCTTGGAAAGCGGCGAGTGGCATTGCCGTGAGTCAGGCCGGGAGGTGTCGATCCTCGCGATGGAAACCGGCAAGGCGGTCGACATGCCCTGCAAGGGTGGAATCAAAATGTATGCGGCGCCCATTCAGGTCGATGGGGAAACCGTCGGAAGCATCGCCATCGGATACGGCGATCCGCCCAAGGACGATGAGCGGCTGATGGAAGTGGCCGAACGGTATGGCGTCGACCTCGAAAAGCTGCGAGAGCTCAGTGCCAACATGCCGTCGCGCCCCCAATTTATTGTGGCGGTCGCCAAAGCACGGTTGCGCAGTGAGGCAGTTCTGTTGGGTGAGATCATCAAGCGGAGGCGCGCAGAGGAAGCCTTGGCCGATCTCACGAAACACCTCGAAGAACGCATCATCGAGCGCACAGGGCAGCTTCGGGCGTTGGCGACCGAACTGAATCTTGCCGAGCAGCAA
>DATIGH010000172.1:0-6884 GCA_035454845.1 Nitrospira sp. | reverse complement strand
CTGTCGTAACCTTCCGGCATCCTCGGATCGCACCGGCAAAAAACCGTGAGACCGACCGCCTTTTGTTCAACTGCTTGAGTTTGCTCAGGTTTGTGATGCCCTGAAAAGGCTGGTGTCGGACGAATCGACGGACACCCGCCCCAAATAGTGAAGGGCGATGGCCACTGTGGCTGCCACGTTGAGCGATTCAACATGCCGGCTCAGCGGGATCGTGAAGCGACACGTGGCCTGCGTGATCGTGTGAGCGGAGAGTCCGCGACTTTCGTTTCCCACGGCCACAACGAGACGCTCAGGAATGTGTCGAATTGCCTCGATCTTGATGGTTTGGCGGTTCCCAGCTTCAGCAGTAAATAGCGCAATTCCCCTTTGGGTCAACTTGGCCACATCCTTCAGGACAAAGATTGGTAGCCACAACACAGCACCGGCAGAGGCCCGAACAACTTTCGGATGGTAAAAGTCGGCCGACTCCGGGCTCAGCCAAAGCGCATCAATGTTCAAGGCTGCAGCGGTGCGGATAATTGCCCCTACGTTGGCGGGGTCTTGCAATTGCTCTCCATAGAGTCCGAAGATCCTCGGCTGCCGGAGTAACGTTTCCTCGTTCCAACACGGCTGCCGAACGACGGCAAGGATCCCTTGAGGGCTATCGAGGCTGGACAAGGCGGAGAAGATGCGGTCGGAACAACGAAATGAGGAAATACTCCGCGACTGTCGTAGAAAACGCTGCTCGGTGCTTTCCTGTCGCTCGAATGCAGCGGCGAGGACGACGTGTTGAACGCTGGCAGGATGATGGAGGAGCACGTCGTAAACGGGCTTGGCGCCCTCGATGATGAAGGCGCCTTCAACGTTTCGAGCCCGCTTATCTCGGAGGAGCTCTCGAATGCGCGCCGCCTGCGCGCGCGTTAACGCGGCAAGGATTGAAGACAATCGAGCCGTCTGCGATTACCGACGCTTCCGGCCCGACGCCGCTTCCGCGGCTCGGATGCGCTGGGCCCTTGCTTTGGCCCGTTTGAGAAGAGTCAGCTTGCCGCGGGTGCGATCGTCCTCATGCTGTAACTGCTCGAGTTGAGACTTGAGATGGGCCTTCTCCTGCTTGTGCAAGGTTGCACATTCTTCACGGGAGAGCTGCATCCAATCCCCGCTGGTTCTGGCTCGCTTGATCCGTTGCTCCAATGATTCGCGCAACTGCTTGGTCCGCATCGAGAGGAGCGACTTCAGCGCCTGTCTCCGGCGCTGTACTTCCTCCTCTTCCGCCATAATCCCACGAATATCTGTCCCCAACATGATCCGCCTCCTTGCGCTTTCGGGAATGAATGAGAGCTATTGTACCCGATTTCATTGCTCATCTTCCACAGTGAGAATTTCCTCATAACATGTTGATATGGAAAGATAAGTCGAGAGCAATTGAATCCCAACGCCTGTTGCCAATAGTTCGGAGTTCAGATATCATCCCACATGGCTATCGGCTCGCAGATCCAAGCCTGGCGCACCTCTCGCGGTCTCTCGCCTGAATATCTCGCCGCCGAAACCGGCATCTCGCTACAGGCACTCGACGATATCGAAACCGAATCGCTGGATCCGTCGATAGGGACGCTGGAACGGCTAGCCACGGCCATGAAGATCCCTGTCGCCTGGCTGTTTGCTCACCCTAAGGCATTCGAGCTGCTCTTTCATGAGCCCGACGACGCTGAAGACACACCGTCAAGCCCGGATCCAGTTACAGAACGGATCTTGACAGGCTCAAGAATGGATCGCTCCCTCTATGTCATGCTGACGGCGTTGATTCAAAGCGGCGAACCTAAATTGCTGCGTGCCGCAGAGATGAGCTTGAAGAGCCTCATCAAGCAATCGAAGCAATCCACCGTTCCATGGCAGAACCGGCCTTCTGGCCACTTTGAACCACCCAGCGATTGAGACGACGTTGGAGAACGAGTTAGAGCACTTGCATGATGAAGCACTTGAGGTAGCGAGTCTCCGGCATTGTCGCGAGAATAGGATGGTCTGATGCCTGCCCGCGCTGCTCAAGCAGTCGTACTGGACGTCTGGCGTCCCGTGCCGCCCGCCCGATGGCCTCCCAGAGATCGCCTTCAGAGACGTGATGTGAACATGAACTGGTCACGAGGATCCCTTCTGGTTTCGTCAGTCGAATGCCGAGCAGATTGATATCCTTGTATCCGGCCAGGGCCCTGGGGATCGCCTGCTTGCTGCGGGCAAATGCGGGCGGGTCGAGGAGTACCATATCGAATTGCCTGCCAGCCTGTTCCAATCGACGCAGTTCATCAAAGGCATCAGCGCAGCGATACGAGCACCGTTCTTGAACGCCGTTGAGGCGGGCATGCTGGCGCGCGAGCACCAAGGCATCCTCACTGACATCTATCCCCTCCACATGGCTCGCACCCGCCATTGCAGCCTGAATGCCGAACGCGCCCGTGTGACAGAACACCTCCAGCAGATGTGTATTCTGGGCCAATCGTGCAGCCGCCAGGCGATTTTCTCGCTGATCGCAAAACCATCCGGTCTTTTGGCCGTGGGCAATATCGACCAGAAATCTCGCAGCGGCCTCACGCACCTCGATCATGGTGTTTCCGGCCCCTCGCAAAAAGCCGGTTATCGAAGATAACCCTTCCAGCGCACGGCTCTTGGCGTCGTTTCGAAGATAAATCCGACTGAGACCCGTTTCCTCGCACAGCAGGTCAGCCAGCATCTCTTGACGCCGGTCCATCCCGCTCGAGAGCGTCTGCATCACCAGCACATCGCCGTATCGATCGACGATCAATCCCGGTAACCGATCAGCTTCGCCGTAGATCAGGCGATAGACGGTCGTGCCCGCAACAACGCGGGCTCGAAGCCGAGCGGCTTGGGCGATGCGCTCCTTCCAGAATGCCGGGGTGATCGGCTCCTCATAAAATGTGAGAATGCGGATTCGGATTTTCGAAGCCGGATTGAAGAGCCCGCGCGCATAAAACCGGCCGTTCGGCATCACGACATCCACCAGGTCTCCGGAAGCCGGCTGACCGCGCAGCGCTTGGACAAAGCCGGCATAAATCCACAGGTGGCCAGAGCCCGCGACGTCCTTAGCGCGCGCCAGGGTGATGACTCCTCTTGGCGCTTCCCGAATGTCAGTCATGCGGTAGTTATCCGACGGAGGCAGCGCCAGGTCAAGTCCACTCCTCTCAAAGTGCGTCTCATCTCTCTCTGCTTGACGGGTCGCATCCGCTGTGGTTTGCTGGGCCGAGGCGCCGATCCTCAGGCGTGTGTCTCGAACGGCAAGACGTCACAATGGAGATGAACGCGACAATCGGGTCTGCCGTGATCGATCGGCTGCATCAGCTGGGCGTTCGCCATATCTTCGGCATTCCAGGCGACTATGTTCTTAGCCTGTATCAACTCATCGAGCGGTCGCCCATCCGCCATATCGGCACGACTCGAGAGGACTGCGCCGGGTTCGCTGCCGATGCCTACGCTCGGATCAACGGTATTGGCGCCGCCTGCGTCACCTACTGCGTGGGCGGGTTGAACTGCGTCAATGCGATCGCCTGCGCCTATGCCGAACGTTCTCCGGTCATCCTGTTGACCGGCTCGCCGGGTCTGTCTGAACGGGTCCGCATGCCGTACATGCACCACATGGTGAGGGATTTTTCGACTCAACGCGAGGTTTTTGAACGGATGACGGTCGCGTCGGTATCCCTGGACGATCCGACGACGGCCGAACGTGAGATGGACCGTGCATTTGCCGCTCTCCTGCGGTATCGGCGCCCGATCTACATTGAAATCCCCCGCGATCTTGTCCACACGTCATTAGGCCATCCACTGCGACCACTCTGTCTCAACGACGACCCGAGCGATCCGGCCGCCCTCGAAGAAGCCATCGGAGAAGTTCGCGCCATGCTGGCTGCTGCCAAACGTCCCGCCGTGTTGGCCGGCGCCGAGATCGGCCGCTTTGGACTTCAGGATGATTTGACGCGTCTCGTCGAGCGCTTGAAGATTCCCATTGCCTCAACCTTACTCGGGAAATCCGTCATCCGCGAAGACCACCCCCTGTATGTGGGCGTCTACGGTGGGCTCATCGCGCGAGATGAAGTCCAGCAGTTCATCAACGATTCGGATTGTCTGTTGATTTTAGGATCGATCTTGTCCGACCTTGAAGACCTCGATACCAACTCTCCTTTGCGATCGGAAGGACGCACCATCCACGCCACCGCCGATCATGTCAGCATCCGGCATCATCGATACGACACGATCCGCTTTCAGGATTTTGTTCAAGCCTTGGGTACGCGAGGTCTTTCGACTCAGTCATCACGAGCGCTGCCTCCCCCGCTTGCCGTCGACGCGCAACCATCGACCTCCGACGACCGGGTGACACTGCGAGGTCTATTTAGCCATCTTGATCAGCAGCTGGATCAGACGACGCTGGTCGTAGCCGACGTTGGAGAGTCACTGTTCGCCGCTGCAGACTTGCGCGTTCACAGGCGGTTCGAATTTCTCTCACCGGCCTATTACACCTCGATGGGGTTCGCCGTTCCTGCATCGATCGGCGCCTCGTTCGCTGATCCGACTCTTCGTCCTATCGTCTTGGTGGGCGACGGTGCGTTTCAGATGACTGGTTCTGAGCTCTCGACTGCCGTGCGCTACGGGCAGACGCCGATCGTCATCGTGTTGAATAACCGCGGATATTCGACTGAGCGTGAAATCCTCGAGGGTCCTTTCAACGACCTCCACAACTGGCACTATGAACGGATCTGCGATCTCATCGGGGGCGGAACCGGAGTCGTCATCCGCACACAGCACGAATTCGAGCAGACATTGGGGAAGGCCTTGGCCGATCCAGGCCAGTTGTATATTCTTAATGTTCTGCTGGATCCGGCTGACCGCTCGCCTGGCATGATCCGGCTGGCCCACCGCTTGGCCAAGCGCCTTGTAACCGACCGTCCCTAGGCTGCTGATATCCACAGCGCTGCCTGTAGGTGTGCAGGCTTTTCCCACCACCTCCCCTCCCCGACCTTAGCCATAGGTATACGGCGGGAGGTCCCTTTTCGACAAACTACGTAGTGGCACGCCACATGCACAGCTCCACACTTCAGGTAGGAACTCCTATGCCCCCTTACGTTGTCTTTGCCGACCTCGACGGCAGCCTGTCAGATACGAGCGACTCTTCCTGGGAAGCGGCCGCGTCCGCAGTGCAGGCGCTCGGTAGCCACGGGATTCCTCTCGTGCTGGTGTCGAGCAAGACGAGGGCCGAGTTGGAGCCGCTCCGCCACCGGCTGCAGCATCGGGACCCCTTCATCGTCGAGAACGGCGCGGCGGTCTTCGTGCCTCAAGGGCTGTTTCCATTTCCCCTTGAACGGGTGCGCAGGAAAGCCCCCTACGAGGTCATGGAGCTGGGACTGCCCTATCACATGCTGCGTGATGTGCTCAAACAAATCGAAGACGCCGTTGAGACACCGCTTCATGGTTTCGGCGATCTGTCGGTCGATGAGATCGTCGATGCCACCGGTCTCTCACACGCCGACGCGTCGTTGGCCAGGATGCGCGAATATGACGAACCCTTCCTGCTCGAAGGACCCAAAGCATTGGTGGACGAAGTCTGCCGACAGATTGTGATGCGGGGCTTGCGGTGGACGAAATGTGGACGCTTTTTTCACCTCAGCGGAGATAATGATAAAGGGGAAGCCGCCGAACTGTTGATGCGCTGCTATCAACGAGGCCAGCGTCTGCGGTTTCAGACGCATCCGGTAAAAAGCGTAGGCATTGGAGACAGCATCGCCGATGTGCCGTTATTGGCGGTCGTCGACCATCCGATTCTTGTTCAGAAACCCGACGGCTCGTTTGATACCGACGTCCTTCTTCCTCGATTGACACGCACGAGAGGTCTCGGGCCTCTAGGCTGGACCGACGCCGTGCTGAGACTGGTCAGACACAGATTTTCTGGAGCGATCGAGGGAATCGGATTGGCGGGCTGACGAACGAGCGCGGCGCCGCCGGCTACGCTTTTTGGGGGGCCCCCTTCGACGCAAACACGGTCGCATCACAGGCCAGGTATTTGATCTGCTTCATGGGGACGATGATGACCTCCCTTGCCGAATCCACTTCCAGCACTTCCATATCGTCGCTGATCGTATGCCTGATCGCGTCTTTCACAACCAATTCCTGATTATCGACAAACACGATCTTTACCCAATATTGCACGATGCTCCTCTCCTTCTCATTAGAGAATCGTTCCCAGCTCGTGTGATCGTTCGGCCGCGGCCTCGACGGCCGAGATCAAAGCTGCCCGCAAACCTCCGCATTCCAACTCATACAGACCGGCAATCGAGGTACCGCCAGGCGAGGCCACGCGGTCTTTGAGGACGCCGGGATGTTCATGGGAGTCCAAGACCAGGCGCGCGGCCCCTGAAACCGTCTGCGCCGCCAGCAACTGCGCCGTTTCACGGGGTAATCCCATCTTCACGCCACCATCCGCAAGTGCCTCGATCATGATGTAGACATACGCCGGGCCACTGCCGCTCAGCCCGGTCACGGCATCGAGCCATCGCTCCTCGACTCTCACGACCTGCCCGATCGACTCGAATAATGATCGGGCAGCAGCCGAGTCTTGCTGAGGCAACCGCTCTTCGTACGCCACAGCGGTGATGCCTTCCCTAACGAGAGACGGCGTGTTCGGCATGGAGCGGACAATCCTGTCGGCACCGGACAGACCACGGGCAATTCGTGCGATCGGATACCCTGCCGCGACCGACACGATCAGGGTGTGAGGACGCACAGTCCCGGCGATCTCGGCGAGCACGCCGTCAAGAATCTGCGGTTCTACCGCAAGAATCAGGATATCGGCCTCATGTGCCACGGCGGCATTGCTGGTGACCGTCCTGATGGCATAGACCTGCTGAAGA
>DATIGH010000171.1:0-2909 GCA_035454845.1 Nitrospira sp. | reverse complement strand
GCCTCAGCCCATGGCGATCGATTTGGAACTCGACTGCGAAACTGTCTCGGCTGCGGCGTCCGACCATCTCATCGACACCGTCGATTACGCCCAGGTGGCCAAACGCGTCGTCGAACTGGGAGGCGAAGAAGTTTGCGCTCTGCTGGAAACCCTGGCTGAAAAAGTGCTCACGATGCTGTTCGCAGAGTTCCCGATCAGCCGGGCGCGCCTCTGGCTGCGCAAGCTGGCGCCACCAATGATCGAAAAGGCGGGGTCTGTGGGAGTCAAGCTCGATCGGCCCCGCGCTGCACACCATGCGAAGTCCACTGATCCCGTGCCTTCCCGTTTCCTCACTCAGCAACTCCACCGCCTGCCGAAAGGCCGTGCGCTCGACGTAGCGAGCGGAAATGGACGGCATGCACTGTATTTGGCCGCCCATGGATTCGAAGTTGAGGCGATCGATCGAGACCGTGATAGTCTGGCGAACCTTTCGGCTGCCTCAGCCAAGCGGCATCTCTCCCATCTGACCGTCAAGCAGGTCGACCTGGAACGGCTCACTGATGAGCGGCCGGAATTTCCGCCCAATACGTATGATGCGATCGTGGTCTGCTTCTATCTCCATCGCCCGTTATTTCCATGGCTGGTGGAAGCCTTGAAGCCGCAAGGCGTTCTGCTCTATGAGACCTTCACGATCGACAATTATCTGCGCTATCGTCATCCGAGGCGTTGGGAGTTTTGTTTGGCACAAAACGAGTTGCTTCGCCTTACTTCCTCACTGCGCGTGCTTTCATACGACGAGGGCGAACATGACGGTGGGCCCGGCATGGGCTCTGTCTATACGGCACAGTTGCTGGCACAGAAGCCGGGTCAGCCCATTGCCGGGCACGAGTCGCCGTGAGCCGCATCGATCTTCACCTTCATACCACCCACTCGGATGGAAGCCTGGCACCCTCCGAAGTATTGAAGCTGGCCGACAACGCCGGGGTCACGACACTGGCCATTACCGACCACGACATCACCAGCGGCATCCCTGAGGCCATCGCGGCCGGCCAAGAACTGGGCATCGAAGTCATCCCCGGCGTCGAAATCAGCTCCTTCGACGGACGGAGCGAACTGCACATTCTCGGCTACTTTCTCGATTGGCAGGATCCTGTCCTGAATGAACGGATGACGACGCTTCGGGCCAGTCGCCATCGGCGAAATCCACTGATCATCGACCGTCTCCGCGCGGCCGGACTGGACGTGACCTATGAGGAGGTGCGTGCGCTCGCCGGCACGGAATCGGTGGGGCGGCCGCATATCGCACAGCTCCTCATGCGGAAAAAATATGTCTCGTCAGCCAAGGAAGCGTTCGACCGGTATTTGGCGGAAGGCAGGCCTGCCTACGTGGCTCGGGAGCTTCCCGCCCCCGCTGAGGCGATCGGCTGGATCAGAGAAGCAAAAGGCCTCGCAGTGCTTGCTCATCCGACCTGGGTGAAAGACAGCGGCGACGGTCTTATCAGTTGCGTCACTGCGCTCAAGGAAGCGGGCCTTGACGGCGTCGAGGTCCATTACAGCACCCACAGCAAGTCTCAGACGGCGAGTTACCTTGAATTGGCCCAACGTCTCAATCTGCTGGTCACCGGTGGAAGTGATTTCCATGGGATTACGAAGCCGGATATCGAGGTCGGATATGGTCGCGGCGATTTGAAAGTGAACCCCCGGCTGCTCGAACCGCTCAAATCTTCTGCCGCAAACAGACATTGATGCCCGGATCCCGCGAGTCGACCATTTTCCTCGATTAACGCACGTTTTGATGCAATTCGTTGACTCTTCGTTCCCGTCCGTTAGACTGAATCCATTCACCTTTCCCCTCGACACGACATGTCAAAAAACGTGCACTGGATTCTCCCCCACGCAACCGGCATTCTTGCGGCGCTCGTCCTGGGTCCCTTGCTGAGCAGCATGGCGTGGGTGGATGATTTCACCATCCCACTGACCGCCGTGACCGGTGGCCACGCCGTGCGGCTGGTAAGTCATGGCATTGCGCTGGGCCTCGTCATGGCTCTCGCCGTGTCGGCCCACCAGCAACTGCCCGACAACGGCCGTGGATCAAGCTTTCTTCGAATGATCGTCCTGCCGGCGGCCGCGTTGATCGTGGTCATTCTCGGCGGAAAGGCGCTTCGTACGGCGGGCTTGCCGCTGATCCACCAGATCGGTCCATCCGTGTTTGCTCAAGGCTATACGATCGCACTGCTCGCATGCGGACTGTGGTTGAGCATCGCATGGCTCCGCCATCTCGCGCCGCTGCGCAATAGCTTCGCTCCACCGCCGGTCAAGCGGAAACCGTCCAAGGCAACAGTCCCCGAGGAGCCACCCGCGGTTGATGGCAGCGAGGAAGTCGCCGCCCCGCAGGCCGAGAAGACCACGGTCCTTGTCATGAACGGACATCGGCCGAGCAATCTTGGCCGCTACAAGATACTCAAGGAACTCGGTCGCGGCGCCATGGGCCTCGTCTATCTGGGAAAGGATCCGACCATCCAGCGTTTCGTCGCGATCAAGACCATGCGTCTGGATGAAATCGACGAACCCGACAGAATCCAGGACATCAAGACCCGTTTCTTCCGTGAAGCCGAGTCTGCAGGCCGCCTTTCACATCCCAACATCGTCACCATTTACGATGCGGGCGAGCAGGAGGAACTGGGCTATATCGCCATGGAACTGGTGGAGGGACAGTCCCTGAAGGAATGGTCGCGAAAGCCCCAGCTGATGGCGCTCCCTGACGTCGTTCAGACGCTGGCCACGGTGGCCGACGCGCTGGACTATGCCCATCAACAAGGGGTGGTGCATCGCGACATCAAACCCGCCAACATCATGATCACCAAGGACAACCTGGTCAAGGTCATGGATTTCGGCATCGCCAAAATGGCATCGAGCAGTAAGACCCAGAC
>DATIGH010000170.1:0-5022 GCA_035454845.1 Nitrospira sp. | reverse complement strand
CGTCGGCATTGTTACCGACGGACGAGCGCTGGTCCCCAAGGCCATCGACCTTCAGCCTGACGTCGTCGTGCTGGACATCGGGATGCCGCTGTTGAACGGGCTCGACGCAGGCCGGAAGATCAAGCAGTCAATGCCCGGCGTTAAACTTATTTTCCTCACAATGAACGAGGATCCGGAACTCGCCACCGAGGCGTTGGCCCTGGGGGCTTCCGGCTTCCTGCTCAAGACCTCCGCTGCCCGCGAGTTACCAGAAGCCATTAGAACGGCCTTGCGCGGCAACACCTATGTGACCTCAAAGGCTTCACAGCGAATGGTCGAGTCGTTCATCCAGGGAGGTGACCGATCGGCCAACAACGGCCTGACGTCCCGCCAACGCGAAGTGCTTCAGTTACTCGCAGAAGGCTATACGATGAAGAACGCTGCCGGCGTCTTGCATGTCACGCCCCGCACGATCGCTTTTCATAAATACCGCGTCATGCAGCAGTTTCGGCTCAAAAGCAACGCGGAACTCATCCAATTTGCGATCGACCGGCGACTCACCCTCGGAGTCCGCACCGCTAGTTGAAGCAATTCGATGCCCCTCCAAACACGGTTTCAAATCCCGTTGGGACCACCACATTACAATTGTTAGGGAATTCGCTCCGTGTCTCATGAACATTCAAATGTTCCTCGAACATCACGCGCAGCTATTTGAGCCCATCATTGAGAAGATTTGCCAAGCGAGTTCCAGCCAACGCCATTCGCCTGTTCGCCAGTTCCCGTGCTGCCGCTTTGTAGCTCTCAGTCAGTTTGTATGGGCCAAGGCCAACTTCAATGGGTGAGACGTACACATGCGTTTGAGCAGTCTCGAAACTCTCCTTGACCCAGATGCCTTCGTCACTGATGGAGGCGAGCTGGGGATCGACCTGTGACAGCTTTTTGGCTGTGTCGATGGCCGTTTTCGGGTCCTCGCTTAATCCGAGGATATGATCCCAGAACGCATGCAGTGTCTCGTTTGTCTCACAGGGGTGACTACATACCGTGATACCGTTGCCCCCGTCGTCCCCTTTCTTGTGCGCCTTGTCAAAGCGAGAGGTGGCGTGCAAGGGTTGATGAACATCGGCTACAAGATGCATCAGCCACACAAGATCGTAGGATTTGAGATAGTTACCGCTGGTAGGGGACTGCAGCGTCTTGCGGAACAATGCAATCTGTGTCTTAGCATTTGGAGTCGGTGGGTCGACAAGCCGGGTGTGATCTGGTGAGAATGGGACATTAATGAAATGCCAATACTTATGTTGGAGTTTGTCAGTATATCCAATGTTTTGAGCGGCTTTCCGCCCTGAGGGACGGTTTCCATTGTGTCTTCCATCCTGCTTGTAGGCCGGATCTACTTTGATATCATCGGGCCATCGAGATGCTCGAACGAAAGCCACTCGATCCATGTCTTGCTTAGGCACATGAGCTACCCACTTTCCATAGTTGGGATTGAGCTTGAGCAGCGTTGAAGCTTTTTCCCGTGCTTCTGGCGTTAGCTGATCGTAGGCGCTAGCAGCCACGATCATATGCCCCAGATCGTTCCACGCTGCAGTCGTGGTAGTGAGACAGAAGAAAAGCAGAATTGTGGGCACGAGCGTTTTCATAACCCACCGTCGAAGCTCACGCGGGGGTTGGGGGCGTAGAGAGGGATTGGCCCTACGCCCCCGACAATCAGGTAACAAGCCTATGTTTTTTTCTGTTTCGTGAATTTGGTCCCTTCGAGCGACAGGTTATACATCAACCCTTTCTGCCCCAAGACGAATGCGACGATCGGGTCTTTCATATTTTGCGTGTCGATGGTACCGCCGGCCCCTAGGGTAACCAGGGAGACTGAACCATCCACTCCCGCCTTCCAGCCTTCGCTTTCCCGGAACCCTTTCAGGGCTGCCTCATCCAGAAAGACGAGGTAGACAGTTTTGATTTCCCCTCCAAGCTGCAGTCCAAATGATCCCTGCAACATGCTGTAGTAATCCGCCGTCTTGCCTGCGACGCGCAGTGCACCTTCACCGTACTCTCCTCCGAAGCCCGCCCCTCCCTTCAATACTCTCGGGAATACCAGCAGGCCCTTGCTGCTGTCGAGGAAACTCTTCCCACCTTTGACTTCTTTTTCGAATTTCACGATGGCTTCGTCCACACCGGAATCGATTTCCTTTGCGGAGCCTGCCGAAGCAGGACCGGACAGCCATCCGGCTAACAGCATCACTGAGCCTGCAGCCATGGCAACGAACCTCAGGTCACGAAAAATTGGTCTCCTCATGATCATCGCTCCTTTCGTAGAGAGTCAGCCTTAACCATTCCGGCTCACGTGAATGTGGCGGTAAGCTAGGGGGGAGACTCTACGTGAATTCCTGCCCAGTGGGAACTGTCACTATTAACAGTGGCTGAAAAGCGCCAAACACACCTATGCCACGGAAGACACTCATGCTTGCCTGCACTGGACCTTTCGTCTCGTGCTTGGATCAACGGCGAATGGAGGTGATCCGCCAGGTATTCCCCCGACGGTGAGTAGAGTCGAACAAGTCTACTTGATCCGGGAGACCTTTCTTCAATATGCACATTGAAAACGCCATTGAGTCTCCCTACATGATTGACGCAAGCCTCAACGCAGGCTTCCTCGGCTGAGGGCACGGATCGCTAGCGGCGGTCCGAATGAATCTGTTACTTTTGCCAGTATCGATCGGAACATGTAAATGATAAGAACCTTGCGCCTCGGATCGTTCATCAGTATGGAGCGGCGATGGCGCAATCTGTGGAAAGCAACCGTGACGATCGCACCTTCGTCCGTGTCCTCTTGGCCGACGATAGCCCCTCCATGCTGCAGGCCGCCCGCCTGATTCTTGAACCGGAGTTTCAGATTGTCGGCACCGTGGACGACGGTGAGGGTGTCGTGGAGGCGATGGAGTCGCTCAGACCTGACGTGATCATTCTCGATATCTCCATGGGCCTCATGAACGGTCTGGAAGCCGCGCGACTTCTCACCCGGACCGGATCAAAGGCCAAGATCGTCTTTCTCACCGTCCACAAAGACCAGGAATTCATCGAGGAAGCGTTTTCGGCAGGCGCCATGGGTTATGTCATCAAGCCACGGTTGGGCACGGACCTGGTGGTCGCCGTTCGGGAAGCGCTGATGGGACACACCTTTGTGTCGCCGGACTTGATCTCCTCTGCTAAGCACTCTCCCTGATGGCTTACCTCTCAATCCCCGGCAGGTCTTTGGCAAGCTGCGCATCGACAAGAAGCTGCAGCCGTCGTTCGAGCTGCAGCCATCGGACGATGGTCTTGGCGGGCAGCGTCTTTTGCAGGGCGGCGAAGCATTTTCTTCGTAAATCCAGCGTCTTTTGATCCACATCGAATACGTCTTCCACCAACTGCTTGGCTTGGGTGTCGTTCAAGGATTGATGCCGGCTGACGTACTCCTTCATGATCGACACCTTTTTGTCATTGATCGCCGCAAGATCGGCTTCATACTGGCGATAGACCGGCCAGAATCCCGCAGCTTCCTGATCCGTAAATTTCATGCGCTCAGCAATCATGGCAGCCTTTTTTGTTCTGATGTCAGACCGCATGAGCTCGAAATCGGATTCCGACATGCTCTCCGCCGCCGCATCTACCGAAGCCGGCGCCGCACCGAGAGAGAGCCATGCAAGACCTGCCAGGCATGCGATGCCTGCCATATGCGTCAACATTGTCATCTCCGCCTCCTCGTGAACGATGCGACCCTACCCATCAGATCCAGTCCCCTTACCGCAATTCCACCCACATCGCTCCTTCCGCGATCAGGTGAACTTCCACCCCGCCTGCCGTCGGGTAGACGCCGCGGGGACGAAGGCTCATGACTTCGCCTTCCAGACGGGCATCCGGCCCCAACTCTCGTGTCAGCGCCGTCGCCAGACGTGAGCGAAGGGTCTGAAGCTGGCCGGAGAGGTCGATGAACGCCTCCGATCTGAGGCTGGATAGGATGTTTTCGTGGAATATCCAGTCGGCCGAACGCAGCAACACATTGCGGGTCTCCACCGTGAAATCCAGGTCGGTGAATTGCAGCACCCCGCGTCTCTCATCGAACACCGGTGTCCCTGTGGTATACAGCGTTCCGTTCACTCCTCCTGAAACCCGGAGAGCAAGGATGAGTCGGTCGCCGCTTCCATACAGTTGCACTCCCTCCACCCTGACGGTGTCGCCGACAGGCGTCCGGAACTCCTGTCCCACCATATCCTGCTCGAGCCGGCGATTGATCCGTCCATAGTCAACCGTGATCGGCAGCGCGAGATGAAACCCTTCAAGTTTGACAGGAGACAATTGCAGCGCGGGAAGGGGGATCGCCGCCTCGTTGGGTTTCCTGCCGTTGACGATCCTCGGCTCCATCACCAGATTCACGGACGTTTGAACGACGAGCGTCCCGTTTGACGTGATCGGACTGACCCGCGCCTCACGAGGATGAAACATCAGCCACTGGTCAGAAGTGAGTTCGAACGGTTCCTGCAGTTTCTGCCAAACGGTCTCCGCCCGCTTTTTCGCTTCCGTTCGTTCGTGAACGATCCGGTCGATGGTTTGCCCCAACGCCGCGAGCCGCGGCTGCAACACCGCTCTTAAAAAAGGCGTCGCATCAAGATCGAGACCGGCGAGCTGACAGGGTTCGACAAACACCGGTTCCCCGAAGGTTGTCTGTGACTGGAGGCGCCATCGATCCGACCAGCTGAGGGCCGAGCGAGCAGTCAAGTTCAGCCGTTTGGGCGGATCATCACCGTGACCGCAACGGCCTTCAACAAACCCTTCCCCCTCAGTCTTTCGCGCCCACACTCGATAGCGGATGTGATCGAACCACACCGCGAACTGATCACGATCCATCCGGTACCGAAACGATCCCCTGACAATGCGATACAAAAGGCGAATATCGTCTCGATCTCCTAACGTCACGGCATCATTCCAGTCATCTTCGCGGGCCGCGACTTGAGGAAACCCCTCATCGATGGCGGTGGCCAGCCCTTCGGCAGGCAGACGCACTTC
>DATIGH010000169.1:0-4244 GCA_035454845.1 Nitrospira sp. | reverse complement strand
CTAGACGATCGGCAGATGCGACGGGCCGGCCTAGACTATCACGAGTATGCCACCGTCAAGGTCTATGACGACTGGCCGGCCTGTGCGGCCTACTTCCAAGGCAAGCGGGTGTTTGCCGTCTCGACCAAAGGGGCGCAACGCTATGATGCCAATCGCTACTGTGCCGGCGATGCCTTCTTGTTCGGTCCGGAAACGAGAGGATTACCGGCTCAGGTGCTCAGGGACTATGCCGGCGAGCGCCGTATCCGCCTTCCGATGCTGCCGGACAGTCGCAGTCTGAATCTGTCCAACGCTGTGGCGGTGGTTGTCTACGAAGCGCTTCGCCAACTCGACTTTGGCACCTGTATCTAGTAACAGCAATTCAACATCCTTAAGGAAGGGTGCGTGCGTCGGTGAGTTGATACTGCCCACGAGCCGTCACCGGATAGAGCGAGAAGATTGGGGTATGAGCCGGCACCACGGCCTCCGTGATGTTCGACAATAGTTGAAGGTGCATGTTCACGTAGTTGAAGCTCAAGCCCTCTTGCCACGGCCGGCCGCCGGCCCCTGCATAGGCCGCAATCTTTTCAGAGGCATAGGTTCTGGTCAGCAGCCCCGCTCCCCCTTCCAAACCATGTTCATGCAGGTCCGGCGCGCCTTGCACGAGCAAACTGACGGCATTCGCGTCGAACCACACTTTGATGTTGCATCCGACTTGAATATACGGACCAAGCGAGTTCGTGCCGTCGAGAAAGGCGCGCGGCAGCCCGATCTCGAAGGGCACATCATCAGGGACCGGCCGGTCTACCTTGCCCAGATTGGTCTCCTGCAAGGGACCTACCGAGACAAACAGCAGATGCGGATCCCTCATGTCGAGATCGAGCACTTGATCGTCGTAGTAGCTGCACAGACGTCCCATGTCATAGCGAAGCGGGAATGAGTAGCCGATCTTCGCATACCAAATCCGCAACGCGGCGTCCAAGGGATCTTCCGGCGATCGACTGATTTTGAGATCGAACGGCAGCATGACATGCCACGCCCCGGTTCTTGCGGCCACGAAGGGCGCGCAGGCTCCGGGGAACTCTTTCTGGACGGCGGTGGTCTCCGGCTCGAATTTGCGAGTGGTGGAGGTGAAATGCTGGGCGATTTTCGATTCCTTTGTCAGGCGATACTTTTCCTGGTAGTACGCGGCGGCCCGCTGCTGGGCAATGCTCAGATAATAGTCGGGCATATCCGTCTCGATGATGATCCGTTGTGACGGACTGCCTGAGACGACGGCCTGACGTTCCGGTTTCATGGCTGCGCCATACAAGTCGAGTTCTGCTTTGAGCCGCTGGATATCTTGTTGAATATGTCTGGCCAGTTGAGGATCGAAAAAACTGGTGCCAGGCAGGACGTCGAGCGCTCTCTGGAGGCAATCCAATTTGTGCGTGTAACGTTTCGGCTCGTCCGCAAAGGCCTCGGCGGTTGCAACGAACAAATTGAACTGTTCCTCCGGCAAGAGTCCCAAGTCGTTCAGGTTGTGCTCTTTGATGAAGGCAAAGGCCAATGGACCGAACGTTTCCGCCTTCCGGATGCACAACGTCAGCAAGAAATTATAGTGAGCGCGGGCCTCGTGCGGTGTCATGGCCGGTCATCATAACGGGGCCGCATTTCAAGGGGCAAGAGCTCTCCTCCTAGGGGCGTTCGGCTCTCTGGGAGTCTCGCCAGTAGCTTCTCTCTGAAGTTTCTTCGATGCTTCCGCCTCATGACGTCGGCCGCCTGGGGTCTCTTATTTATCCTTTTCTCGGGATGCACGTGGATCCCGCTCTCATCGGTTCACCCCATCTCGGTCGGTGACATCGAATTCGATCCTCCGACGATCCACACGGTCGGCATCAGCCTGCCGGTGTTAAGTGGCGACGAAAACTATGATGCCGCGGTCCGCGTGTTCTACCGTCCCGCGGGCGGCTCCTCTTGGGAAGAGGCGCTACCCTTGCAGCGCGTGCGACCGGACACCCTCTCACGCGCGGTTCCAAGTGCATTTGCGATCGCCGAACAGTTCGCCGGCAGCATCTTCGATTTGGCGCCGGATTCCGCCTACGAGATCCGCCTGAGGATTGAAGATCCGGAAGGCGGGATCACCACGCGAACGGCCTGGGCGGTCACCCGGGCGGTTCCACGCACCGCTCCTCGCTCGCCTCATATCGTCGACGTCGACTCGGATGACGCCTTGGCCAAAGCGCTGGCACGAGCCGCACCGGGAGATGTCATCACGCTTGAGCGAGGCCTCTATAAAGGTCCGATCCGAGTGGAGCGAAGCGGCACTGTCCCTGATCCGATCATCGTTAGGGGAGGCGATCCTCAAGAAACGGTCATCGAATCCCCCGGTGAAGAATATGGTGTGCGAATTACGGGTTCCCATGTCCATCTTGAAAACCTGACGATTCGCTCCAGCATCTGGGGCGTCATGGCGACCAATGCCAGCGACGTCGTGATTCGACGGACGTACATCCACGGTGTCTCTTACGGTATTAATGGCCGGGTCGGCACCAATAGAAACTTCTACATCTGCGACAATGTGCTGGAAGGAAACGGGGTGACTTGGCCCGACACCAGCAATCGGACGTGGAATTACGAGGGCATCGTGGTGACCGGAGCAGGACACGTCATCTGTCACAACACGCTCGCCGGGTTCGGAGATGCTCTGGGCCTCTCACAACCTGAGGCGATCCCGAATCGTGCAATCGATTTTTACGGAAACGATGTCCTGTGGGGAGGAGATGACGGCATCGAATTGGACTACAGCGAGCGGAATGTGCGGGCCTTCAGGAATCGTTTTGGGAATGTGGCGATGGGCATCAGTTTTCAGCCCGTCTGGGGCGGACCCGTGTATGCCGTCCGCAACGTCATCTACAACACGGCCATTGCACCCTACAAACTCAATCAGGAGCCCAGCGGGTTCTTCATCCTCCATAACACCTCCATCCGTCCGGGATGGGCCTGGCTGCAATATGGGAACTCGGTGTCGAACTTCTCTTTTCACAATAACCTGACGATCGGCACGGGGAAGGCGGTGTATGTGACGCCGTATCTGCACATCGCCGGGATCGACTACAACGGGTGGAGTCCTGACGGCGAATTCAAGTTTGACTACAGCTGGGCCGGCTTTGGCTCATTAAGTCAGGAGTCACCGTATGAACGCCATGGGCGTCTGCTCACGGCCCCCGTGTTTCGCACGGCGATCGTGGTGCCGCCGAAGTTTGAATGGTTTATGCCACCGCCTCCGGCACCGATCCTCCATGCCCAAAGTAACGCCGTTGATGCTGGTCTGCGGCTTCCGAACATCAACGACCACTATACCGGCGAACGACCTGACATGGGCGCGCTCGAACGGGGCCGCGACACTCCGTCGTATGGAGTCCGTTGGCGTGCTCCGCGTCCTTAACTCTGAAACCGGACGTCACTCTCCACGGCTTTGGTAGGCAGGCGGAAACAGCACGGTCACCAGAGAGACATCATGGTTCCAAAACCATAGCCCGACGGCGAGGATGAGAGCCACGGTGGGCAGAATCAATACTGCCAGTGCCGACACATCCACGATCGAGAGCGGTCTTGTGATCAAGGCGCATTGTCCATCGTCACCGCGCTTGATGGACCGTACGAGGAGAGCAGCATTGAGCTGATGGCTCTTGAAGGTGAAGGAATAGAAGTCGCCGATGAAGGGGATGGCGCCGATCAACCCATTCTTGAGCAGGTTGTAAGCCATGCGCAGCTGCACGTCCCAGGAGACCTGCAGCTGCCGCGCCATGACCAGGATCGACGCGCCTCCAATGGTCACGATGGCATCACCTACGACCGGCAGCAGACCCACGAGTGGATCAAGGCCGAACCGCGAGCGCATTCCAGGAAGGGAGATCGCGTCATCCAGAATTCGAGCGATGCTTTCCGCTTGGGCTTCCTTTTCGCGAACGTTCATTCAAAACGTCTAGTGTAAGGCAGCAATTATTTCATCTTGACCGGATCCTGATAGATCATCAAATGCGCATAAGGGCTGTCCTCGAACATGATATACACGCCGGAAGGATTGGGAACAGTCGGAAGTTTGGTCGTCGCCGGATCGAACGGCCAGAAAATCATCCAATGGGGCGGTTCTTTGACCACCTTCGCCCCTTCGGCGCCCATGACGACTTTCCCGTCCTTTTCATAATGGGATCCGCCGCGGGCCATGTAGGCAACGCCAGGAACGGTGTTGGTCGGTTTTGGGGCACCGCTCATCATGTCGT
>DATIGH010000168.1:0-2810 GCA_035454845.1 Nitrospira sp. | reverse complement strand
GATAGCGACTTCCTGTATGCCGGTTCGACCCATCGCGCAGCCTACAGCACCTTGGAATATGGCCTCATCAGCGAGGCGGCATTTATCGTGCTCACCGGCGAGCCGGGCATGGGCAAAACGTCGCTCCTCCGGAAGCTGATTTCAGAGCACGGAGCGAAGCACTCGATCGGGCTGGTCACCAATGCCCGTTACAACATTGAACATCTCCTGCCCTGGGTGCTGCTTGCCCTCGGATTGAGTAAACGACAATTGGATCCTGTCGAGGCCTATTACGTCTTCTCGGAATTTCTGACTCACGAATCCCAACAGCGCCGCCGGGTCATTCTCATTATCGACGAAGCGCAAAGCCTTGGGACCGATCTCCTTGAAGAACTCCGCCTGCTGTCGAATTTGAACGACGGGAAAACGTTGAAGCTGCAGATCGTCCTGTCAGGCCAGCCGGACCTTCACAAACTACTGCAGCGGATCGACATGACCCAGTTTGCGCAACGGGTGGTCGTGGATTGTCAGCTGGAACCGCTCTCGGAGCTGGAAACTGGGCATTTTATTCGTCACCGTTTGCAGGTGGCGGGAGGACATCCCTCACTGTTTACCAGGAAAGCCTGTACCTTGGTGCATCGCTTGACCAAAGGCAATCCGCGTCTCATCAATCAGGTGTGTGATCTGACATTGACCCACGCGTTTGGCCTCCAGGCTCAGGTGGTCACCTCCAAGCTCGTCGCTCAGGCAGCCTATGAGCGCTGTAAAGGCAAGATTCTCCCTCTGTCGTCACGAGAAGAACTCAATGTGTTGGCCAACGTGCCGGACGATCCCAGCGAATTCAGTACCGCCAGTCTCACACCCAGCTCGCCGCAGTGGAAGGAATGCCCATTGCCTGAGCGTCCAGCCACGCCGTCGATCACTCCTGAACCCTTCTTCTATGCCAAGGGCGTCGCGATGAGGAAGGAAGGCCGACACCAAGAGGCGATTGAAATGCTGGAACTGGCGGGGAAGAATCCGTCTTATCGGCTCAAAGCTCAGGTGCAGATTGGACTGTGCCACCGAGCGGCGGGAAACCACCAAACCGCAGTACAAATGTTTCGCGCTGCCCTAAAGGATCCATCGGCGTCGCGGACTGAAATGCTCGATATCCAATATTTTCTCGCGCGGACCCTCGAATCGGTCGGGCAGATTGCCGAAGCCGCAACCCTATACCGTCGTCTGGCGCTCACCAATCCGCGTTTCAAAGATGTCGCTTATCGAGCCAACGAGCTCTCGTCGAAGGTCAAACATCTGACCAACGGCGAAGCGTCGGGTGCGGACGGCGAGTCGTGGATCAGCACTGCCATCAAGAGTTTCCCCCGCTGGCCCCTCCTCGCCTCGCGATAGGAAGAGAGACGTGCCTGACTGGTCAGTGCCCCAACGAGCTGGCCGGCGGCTTCTGTTTTGTTTCCCCCAGTTCGGCTTCGATCTGGGATACCTTCTCCACGGCTTGCTGATGCCCATTTTCGGCAGCCAGCCGATAAAAGGTAAGGGCCTTCGTCAGGTCCTTCAGGCCCCCAAGACGGCCCGATTCAAACGCTTCTCCCACGCGGTACGCAGCGTCAGGGTCTCCGCTTTCTGCTTTCTCCGAGTCTGACACATACTCCTGGGCGGCTTGCGGATCGAGCGGTCGGATGGCCTGGGCCTCCACCATATCCCGACTGCAGAGCACTGAAACGCAGAATGCTGCGAGCATAAGTGTGCGAAGATTTCTCATGATAGCCTCCTTCATGATAGCTTCCACAGCTACCTGGAATCTGAGCACACAGCGTTGCATGGGTTCAAGGCCGGCAACCAGACATCCAGTGATGAGTGAACAGTGATCGGTGATCAATGATGGGGACGGGCGACGGCAAGGGGGAGCAGAACTGACCATCCACCTCCTCACCCCTTTGCTTTATTTATCATTCCGCTATAATGCAGCCGTTCGTCGCTACGCACCTCCAACCAGGAGAACAAGCATGAGAGACAAGAGGTGTTCACGTATGCGGAGTCTGACGATTGTCATCGCCATTGCGCTGCTCATCGCATGGGGAGGAAACCCCGCGAACGCAGACGACTCAGGAAGCGCGACCGGAGCGGGTTTGCAAGCAGCCAGCTGGTTAGCGACCGTGCCCTATGGAGCGGCGAAGGTCGTCTATGCGGTCACTGGAGGCGTCGTGGGCAGCCTGGCGTGGGTAATGAGCGGAGGAAACACCGACGTGGCAAAGGCGATCTGGAGTCCTTCCATGACCGGCCACTATATCGTGCAGCCGCAAAATCTCACCGGCGATCGGGCCCTCCACTTCATCGGCGGCTCAGCGGATTAATTCGGGCCCGAGAACGATTGCAATTCAGCGATGGTCGTCCGCTCGCTTTTGCGAGTCACGACGCAACTGCAGCCTCGACATCTTTGCGTGCTACCGTTTGAGCCTCTAGGCTTCTTTTCCGATTCTCGGCAATCGTTCGATCAATGATTGCCCCGCAATTGAAGCATTTCCACGCATAGAACACTAAGAAGAAATCTGAAAAGCGGTCCAACTCCATAAGCCCTTTACACTTCGGACACTCCATCGTTTCCTCCCGGTTGCGATGCAAAGCTATCATGGGATGGAGCAATTTTCGCTCCATTCAACGAATGTAGTTTTTTCAAGCAGTTAACTACGTAGCTCGCCAGGGGTGAAACTACGTATACGTACAACTTCGTACAATCTTGTACAGAAACCGGAGGGGAAGGCGGAGGAAGCCCAGCCTTAGGGACTGCACCAGATGGCAGCAACCCCTCGATTCCCTATCATGTCATGGGAAAC
>DATIGH010000167.1:0-16467 GCA_035454845.1 Nitrospira sp. | reverse complement strand
TGTCTCAAAGAACTCGCCTCGTCACTGGCCGCGCGCGGCGTGGTTCTTCAGTGGCGTCGGGGCGAGCCTGTCGAGGAAGTCGTCCGTGCGGCGAGGGAGTGGAACGCCGATGTCGTCTATTGGAATCGCGATTATGAACCGCATGCGCTCGCCCGCGATGCACGGGTGGCCCACCAGCTCGGCCAGGCTTGTATCGCCGTCCGCACCTTCAAGGATCACGTGGTGTTCGAAGCGGATGAAATCCGCGGCGTGACCGGTGAACCGTTGCAGCGGTACAGTGCATACCGGGCCCGGTGGTGGACCGCATGGCATGCGAACAAACCGGCTGCCCAACCTGTCCCGTCCAGATTGTTGAAAACGTCCGGCTTGATACTCCCGCCCTTGAGTCGCATTCCCGATGCTGAGGAACTGGGCTATAAGACCATCAAGCCATGGATCAAACCGGGGGAACGGGCCGCGCAGGCGCGATTGCGCTGGTTCGTCCACGGGCCGATCCATGGCTACGGGAACGGCCGTAATCAACCCGCGACGGATGGCAGCTCCAAATTGTCCCCGCATTTCCGTTTCGGCACGCTCTCGCCGCGCGCTGCCATTCGAGCGGCATTCCAAGTTCTGTCCGGAGGCGGCCATGTGTCGCGTCCCGATGTGCTGACCTGGATCGACGAGCTGATTTGGCGCGAATTCTTTCAGCAGGTGTTGGCCTCGTTTCCGCATGTCGTTGAAGGCCCATTCCGGAACGCGCCTGTTCCGCCTTCACGGGCGTCTGGTCCTGAACGCGACCGGTTGTTCCGAGCCTGGTGCGAAGGCAGGACGGGATATCCGATCGTCGATGCAGGAATGCGCCAACTCGATCAAACCGGTTGGATGCACAACCGAGTACGCATGATCACGGCCTCCTTTCTGATCAAGGATCTCCGGATCGACTGGCAGAGCGGCGAACGCTATTTCATGAACCACCTCCTAGACGCCGACGTGGCTGTCAACAACGGCAACTGGCAGTGGTGCGCCTCGACGGGCACGGATGCCATGAGAGGCTACCGCATTTTTAATCCGGCCCTGCAGAGTAAGAAATTCGATCCGGACGGCCGGTACATTCGGGAGTATGTTCCGGAACTGGCGAACGTGACGAACCGGCATATTCACGAGCCGCATCTGATGACCGCCGCGGAGCAAAAGCTTGCCGGTTGCCGAATCGGCATTGATTATCCGGCGCCGGTCGTGGATCACAGGCTGGCCCGCGAAGAGTATCTGGCTCTTGGAAGAGCGGAAATCGTCAAATGACACTCCAGCCTATGCGCCTTGGAATTAGCCGCTGCCTGCTTGGGCACGCGGTCCGCTTCGACGGGGGTCATAAGCGGGACCGATTTCTCACGGACGTCTTGGGCCCTCACGTCGAGTGGGTACCCGTCTGTCCCGAAGTGGAAGCCGGCCTTGGAACTCCGAGGGAGGCCATGCGGCTGGTCGGCGATCCGGCCCGCCCTCAATTGATCACCATCAAGAGCGGAATTGATCACACGGAGGCCTTGGAGCGGATGGCGTCGGACCGGCTCCAGGATCTGAAGAAGCTCGACCTTTCCGGCTATGTCTTCAAGAAAGATTCGCCGAGCTGTGGCATCGAGCGCGTACGGATCTACAACCAACACGGCATGCCGAGCCGGCAGGGCGCCGGGATCTTCGCGCGAACTTTCATGAAGCAGTTTCCTCTGGTCCCCGTCGAAGAGGAAGGCCGGCTGTTCGATCCGGCCTTACGCGAGAACTTCATCGAACGGGTGTTCTCCTACCGGCGATATCAGGATCTCTTACAGAAGGGCCCCACCAGAGGGGCCGTCGTGCAGTTCCACACGATTCATAAATATCTGCTGCTGTCCCACAGTCAGCCTCACTACCAGGTGCTGGGACGGCTCGTCGGCCAGGCCGACCGCCATCGCCCCCGGCAGTTGGCGCTGAAGTACGGCGAGCTCTTCATGAAGGCGCTGACGGTGAAGGCCACAGTCCGGAAGCACGTCAATGTCCTGCAGCACATCCTCGGGTTCTTTAAAAGCCATCTGTCCGAGCAGCAGAAACGGGAGCTGCACGGCGTGATCGAGGATTATCATCGCGAGCTGACGCCGCTGATCGTGCCGCTGACACTCATCAGGCATTACGTGAACCTGTTCGAGATCGAGTATATCCGGGACCAGGTGTATCTCAATCCTCATCCAAAAGAACTGATGCTCCGTAATCGCGTGTAGGAGGGGTCAGGAAGACAGGATGAATTACTTGACGACCATGATCTCCACTTGGCCGTCCCGGCGGGTCACGGCCAGACCGACATCCTCAGGATACCGGTCGAGAGTAAGATCGACACGGGCGTCTCCGATCGTGATGTTGCGGATTTCGACTCGTTCTAGAAACGGAGGGAGAACCGGACGGACAAAGCTCAAGCGGTGACGCGGGGCGTCGATTTGCAGGCCAAGACAGGACTGCAGCAGGAGAAATCCAGCGGCGGAGGCCCAGGCTTGCGGAGCGCAGGCGTTCGGGTAACGAGTCGGGCTCTCACCCGGTCGCCTCGGGAATCCGCAGAACAATTCGGGCAGCCGACGAAGTTGGAGAAACAAGCTTGCGTCGAACAGCCCTGTGAGTATCCTCACCGCCCCCTGCTTGTAACCGTAGTGGGCCATGCCGGCCGCGATCAACGCGTTGTCGTGTGGCCAGACGGAGCCGTTATGGTACGACATCGGATTGTATCGCGCCTCCGATGTTGGAATGGTCCGGATGCCCCAGCCGCTAAAGGAATCTTCGGTCAACAACGTTCGCGCCGTACGCAGAGCGCGCTCCGGACTGGCGATGCCGGCCAACAGACAATGACCGGCGTTTGAAGAGCGAACGCGACAGGGATGCCCGTCGCCGTCCAATGCCAGCGCATACGTATCGATCTCTTCACACCAGAAGGCTCGTTCGAACCGCTCCCGGAGCGAGTCGGCCTCAACAATCAGCGTCTCGGCCCGGTCAGCGTCCCCCACCAGGTGCGCAAGATCAGCAGCCGCCTTTTTGGCGTGGTATACGTACGCCTGAACTTCGCAGAGTGCGATCGGCCCCCGTGCGGTCGTGCCATCCGCGTGGAACACGGCGTCATGAGAATCCTTCCAGCCCTGGTGCACGAGTCCGTTGGAGGAGTGCCGGTGGTAAGTTACGAAGCCGGTTTTTGTCGGATCGCCGAAGTGATCGATCCAGTGCAGCGCGCGCTGGATGTTCGGCCAGATCGCCGTGATGAACTCAAGATCGCCGCTGCGCACATAATACGCGTTGGCGAGCATGACAAACAGAGGCGTGGCGTCCACGCTGCCATAATAACTCCCGAAGGGGATTTCCCCCAGCGCGGCCATTTCGCCGCGTCGGGTTTCATGGAGAATCTTGCCGATTTCGGCGTCCCGTTCGGGAATATTCTTGGTCGCCTGGGTGGAGGCGAGAAACTCGAGCACGCCTCGTGCGAGGGCTGGCTTGACCCACAGCATCTCCATCGCGGTGATCAGGCCGTCACGGCCAAACGGGGTACTGAACCAAGGGACCCCTGCGTAGGGATAGGGGCCGTTCGGCGTCTCGGTAGTCAACATATCGAGATCAGCGAGAGAGCGATTCAGCCAGTCGTTAAAATGCTCGTTGGAGGTATAAATGTGGCAATCCCGCTCCCTGGCCGCTTTCAGCGCGCACTCGGATTCAGTGCGGGCCTGATCGTAGGAGATGAACACCTGCGAGTGCCGGGGCTCGCTCTCGCAGGCGATCGCCAGTTCCCACGAGATATCGTTGCGCGGTGCCACAAATGATTCGAGTATCAGTCCTCCGACCGCCACATGGTCCGGCTTGGGCCAGCAACGGACATGGGTCCGGCGAACGACGTGATCGAGTCCTTCGTAGCCCAGCACGAGTTCTTCGCCGGAGTAGAGCGTCTGGAGCCGTTGGCCGCGGTGCTCCCGCTGTTGGCCCCTCGCCTCGAACAGGTCAGCATAGTCGGCGTCCACAGCAATCCGGATCGCGAGAGGGAACTCCGAGTTTCCGTAGTTGTGAATGCGGATGCGCTCGTGGCACGTTCCATTCCAGAGAAACCTGGTGCGGCAGAGATGGAGGGTGCCTCGCGGCACGAGTTCGTGTGCATCGGAGGTGAGGTCCGGGTTGGTGAGGTCCACTGTGAGGAGCGCGTTATCCTCCTTCACGCTGGTACTGAGGAGAAGGGGCCTATGTGTTCCGAGCGTGAGCTCAAACTGGGAAAGAAATCGCGTGCCCTCATGATAGAGGCCTTGCGGGCCCGGAATGACCTGGTGGATGTCACCGTAGCGATCGAAGACGGCGAACGTCTCTCCGTGTTTCAACACTTCCACGCGGTTCTCGGCCAGCGACGAAGACGCGAGGATGTAGAACTGATCGTTCCAGCGGATGACCTCGCTCATGAACGGGTCTCCTTTAGGACAAGGGCACTGGTCCGGCTCATCCTCAGGGCCACCAGCGCGGTAGCGAACATCACAATTCCGATTCCGAACAGGCCGGGCCCGGGCCCATAGCGCTCAGTGATCCAACCGAATGAGGAGATGCCGGCAATGGCAGAGGTCATGGCGCCGGTTCCATACACCCCCAGTACCCTGCCGATCAGATGTCCGGGTGTCAGTTCCTGAATGATCCCCCACGCGATCGGCGTGAATGCCCCCATGCCGCTACCGATCAAACCCATCAGGATACCTGCCTGATAGGGGCGAGGCGTCCAGGCTAGCGCGCAAACGGCTGCACCGCTGAGTAGGCTGGCGCTGAAGATCAGTTTGCTGCGGTCTTTCACGGTCCAGCCCGTCGCCCACAGGAGCCCGACTGACGTGAGCAGTAACCCGCCTCCTAATGCCGACCACAGATAACCGATCTCCACCGGACCCAGGTCCAGCAACTTTCTGGCGAAGACTGGAAAGAGCGATGTCAGCGCGGCAGTGCCGAACGTGTACAGTGCCGCGGTACCGGTCAAGAGTAGGATGACAGGTCGATGTACCACAGTGTAGTGAAATCCTTCAATCAAATCCTTCATGAGCGTCGAAGGGGGGGCTTGTGAAATCACAGTGGCGCCAGAACCAGTAAAGCAAGTCAGCGAGAGACAGAGGGCTGAGACGAGATAGGTGATGGCGTTGAGGCACAGCACTTCCTGGGACCCGTAGGCGGCGATGCCCAATCCGCTCAGTGCCGGACCGACGATAATCCCCAGACTCGTGGTGCTTTGGAGGAGCGCATTGGCCGCGGTAAACTGGGTTTTCGGAACAATGGCTGGTACTGCCGCGGTCAGCGCAGGCCCAAAGACTGCGGTGGCGATGGCGTGAAGCAGGACGAGGACGTACAGCATGGACACAGTAAACGACTCCACCGGGACCATGCAGGGGATAAAGCCTATCAACACCGCTCGAAGTACGTCACTGATGATCAGCAGATATTTCTTGGGCAAGCGGTCAACGTAGACTCCGATGAGCGGGCCGAGGAGAATCGGTGGAATCGTTTGCAGGAGACCGATGATCGATGTCTTCAACGCCGAGCCGGTGATGGCGTAGACGAACCAGAGGAGTGCCAGACGGGAGATGCCGTCACCGATCTGTGAAATGAGCTGGCCGGACCATACCAGCCCGAAATTACGGGTGAGCAGAAGAGGGCGCTCCGCCCTCGCGGTGAGATCGATTTCCGAAGCCGCGGAAATATGACACGCAGAGGGGCTGGACGGGCCCTGCATCAACTCTCGCCCCCAAGGCGCACCCTGTCGGTTTTAACGGCCCTGACGCCCGGCACCAAGCGGGCCGCTTTCGCCGCTTCAAGGGCCAGGACCTGGAAACGCACTGCCCCGCTGATCGAAACGACGCCCTCTTCGGTTTTCACCTCGAAGTTTGCGGCCTTCAACGTCGCGCTCTTGGCAAACCGATCCTTGATGAGAGTACTGATGATCTCGTCCTGCTTCTTGCCAAGCGCCTGCACCAGCCCCTTGTCCACCTCCAGTTTGTTGACGACCGTTTTTATGTCAGACACCGATCGTGCGACCTCGGTTGCAGCCACCTTTTCCTCTTCACTCGAGACGCGTCCTCCAAGCGAGATGTTCTGCCCATCCTCCCCAACTTCGATTTCATAACGGAACAAGCGGGCATCGGCGAGCAATGCCAGCTTGACTGGCAATATTAGTGACCCCATTGGTTTCTTGTGAAACTTCTCTTTTCCCTTCTCCTGTACCTCGCGTTCGGACGGGACGTCCAGTATCGTGGGCGGCGCACTCTGGGGCAAGGATTTGGGTTCAGACGAAAGCTTCTGCGGTTCCGGCTTCGCAGTCGACGTGTCCGATGACTGCACCGGTTCGCTCGAACGTTTCGGCGAGGCCGGCTGATTGTCTGGGGCCGCAGCCTGGTCCGAGAGCGCCCTATCGGCTGAAATAGGCAACAGGCAAATCATCCCCATCGTGGCACAGAGCAGGCCCCGACAATATGGCCTCATGCAGGAACCCTCACTATGGCTTCGGTAACCTGTGACGGATGGCTGCCATCGGCAATCGGGAGGTTAAGACGCGCCAGCCCGGATCACAAAGCGAACGCTCCTGGTTCGGTCGCAGGGACCTCGGCCATCGGCGACCTGTACCAGCCAACCATGCCCACTGCGGCCGCGGTGATCAGGAGAATGAAACTGATCCCTCCGAGACTGACCCCAGGACCCAGCATGTCGGTGGCCCATCCGAATCCCGCCATTCCCGCCATCGAGGCGGCCATCCCACCTGTCGCAAAGCTGGTGAAGACACGACCGAGCAGGGGAGCCGGCGTCAATTCCTGCAGCATCGTCCAGACCAACGGCGTGAACATCGCGGTGCTGACTCCGATCACAGCGATCACGGCGGCAGCCGCGAGAGGAGCCTCCAGAAATCCGAGCGTGCCGACGGCGAGCCCGCCTATCGCCAACGCGACGGAGACAAGGTGCAGTCGTCGAGGGAAGTCTCCTTGGGCGATCGACGCAAGGCCGAACGAGGCGATGAGCATGCCCACGCCCAACGCGGACCAGAGCCACCCGAGCTGGATCGGGCCGACGGCGAGCACGTCTTTCGCGAACACCGGAAGCAAGAATACGAACGCGCTGATGCCGACGCTGTACAGTGTGGCAGTCAGCATCAACAGCAAAACGGTCTTCTGCTCGACGAACACAAACCGGAAACCCGCAAGCAGATCCGAGGCAACGCCCGCAGTCCACCCTTTGGCGCTGAGGTCAGGCTGAAGCGTTTCCTGGGTCCGTATGGGCATCAGACAAAGGGCGGAAGCCAAAAACGTCGCCGCATCCACATAGAGAACGTTTTGGGCTCCGATCAGTGCAATGCCAATCCCGCTCACCGCAGGACCGACTAGCAAACCGATATTGGCGGTGGATTGCATCAAGGCATTGGCGGCGACCAACCGATCCTTGGGGGTGATCAGGGGAACCGCCGAGGCTAGGGCCGGGCCGAAGACGGTCGAGACGACGGCATTGGCAAACACCAGCAGGTACAGCCGATCCAAGGTGAGAGCCTCCACCAAATAGAGCAACGGGATGAGCAGGATCATCAGGGTCCGCAGCAGGTCGACCGTGATCATGACGGGTTTCTTGCGGAACCGGTCCAGATAGACCCCGATCAGCGGACCCAAGAGCAGCGGAGGAAGAGTCTGCAGTAGTCCGATCACCGTCATCTTGAGGGCCGACCCAGTCAGCTCATAGACAAACCAAAGCAACGCCACCTTGTTAAGGCTGTCGCCGATCTGTGAGATCGTTTGTCCGGCGAAGAGAAGACCGAAGTCCCTCGTCTTCAGCAACTCCCACCCTCGGGAGCCGTTCTGCGTTTTTTCGTGCAGGGCCCGGCTGTCAGGCATGGGGTGCCCCCACGATGTGCAGCGGCCTGTCTTGCGAGTGGCCGTTGGAGGCTCCGTTGATGGCTCCTTCGAGCAGCAAGCCTGCTCCGAGAGCGTGGATCTTCGGGGTTGTCAGGGCAACTCGATCTTCGATGATCCGTTCATAGAGGGCGACGTAGTCACGGGCCATCCGGTCTGCGGTAAACCTCTCTTCAAAGGAGGCACGGCAGCGCCGGCGGTCGATATTCTCAAGCCGTTCCACTGCAGCGACCATTTCCGAAAGATTCTCACACACAAAGCCGGTGCTGCCGTCTTCGATGACTTCCGGAATGGACCCACGTCGGTAGGCCAGCACGGGTGTCCCACAGGCCAGGGCTTCGATGAGGACCAGACCAAACGGTTCAGGCCAATCGTACGGGCACACTAATGCCAGAGCATTGCCCACGAAGTCGTCTTTTTCTGAATCCGAGATTTCCCCGATGAATTCGATGAGCGGATGGTCGAGCAGGGGCTCGATCTCGGACCGGTAATACTGCTGATCGGCCGGATCTACCTTGGCAGCAATGCGGAGTGGAAGGCCGGTCCGCTTGGCCACCTCAATTGCGTGGTCAGGCCGTTTCTCAGGAGAAATTCGTCCCAGGAATGCCAGATACCCTTGATGTTGGGAGTGATGGGTATAGAGATGTCGAGGAAGCCCGTGGTGGACGGTCGCATGCCAGTTCGCCCAGGGGAGCGGTCGGCGCTGGGCGTCAGAGATTGAGACCAGCGGCATCTCAGCAAATTCCTGAAAGACCGGTTGCAACTCCGGCAGATCCAGTCGCCCGTGAAGGGTGGTCACGACCGGATGAGGATTTCTCCGTGCCAAAGGGAACCCGAGAAAGTCCAGGTGCGAATGAATGACGTCAAAGTCGCGCCCTGCTCCGATAGAGCGTTCCTGCAGCATGATCATCGGGGCATCGCGATTGAAGATGCCGGTATTGAGGCGCAGCGCCTGAGGGCACACCGCTTCCAGACGCCCGGCGGTTATAGAATCCCCGCTCGCGAAGAGGGTGACGTCATGCCCCAACTGCACCAGTTCTTCGGTGATGTACGAGACGATCCGCTCAGTGCCCCCGTACAGCTTGGGGGGGACACTTTCCCACAGGGGAGCCACTTGCGCGATCTTCATGAGTGCTTCCTTTCAGAGAAGATGTTGAATGTACAAGAGAAAGAGTGAAGTCAGACCACACCCTACCCGGACCGGCGTCCGCATCAGCCTATGCACGCATCGTTCTCGCCTGAGTGATCGTACAAGTGCGGGAGGTGAAGAGGGTATCCAATGGTCACATCACTACAGCAAATCAGCGTGGACCCGCAACAGGTGCGGATTTTCGAGTGGACCAAACACCTAAGGGTACCAATAGACCGCATTGCGCCGACGGTCCAGCCAGTCAGCACCTCGCCCGTGGGTCTCGATGGGGTGTATGTGAAGCCATACAGACCTCTTGGTCAAACCAAATACCTAAAGAAATGAACCAATCCAATCGCTCTGGCGGACGAGCTGTCAGGGCCTCGCTTGTCGAGTTCTATATAGATGCATCAGAAACCATACAACCCTACAGTAGGCAGACGGGCGCTAGTGAACAGAACAGGTCTACAGGCCGAGTTCTGACAGTCCGGGATGGTCTAGAGGTCTAGGCCCCAGCGCCCAACGATATTTACGCTCCGCTTCCTTGATGGGTAGGTCATTGATGCTCGCTATCCGAAGGCGCATGTACCCTTGATCGTCAAATTCCCAGTTCTCATTTCCATAAGAACGGAACCAATCGCCCGAATCGTCATGCCATTCGTAGGCAAATCTCACTGCAATCCGATTTCCTTGAAACGTCCATAGTTCCTTGATGAGGCGGTAGTCTAATTCCTTGTTCCATTTGCGGGTTAAGAATTGCACGATGGCCTCGCGTCCAGTAAAGAACTCTACGCGGTTCCGCCAAGTACTGTCCTGGGTGTAGGCCAACGCAACCTTTTCAGGTTGGCGTGTGTTCCAGGCATCTTCCGCCATACGGACCTTTTGGGCAGCCATTGCCGCGTCGAACGGCGGGAGTGGTGGTCTGGGTTGTTCCATGTCGTTGCCGAGTTTTTTAACACTATCCAGGGCGGCGGGGACGGTATACACCACTAAGAAGCAAACCGCAATAAGACTGTAGCGGCTTGAGATAGCGTTCTGAAGACCTTCAGCTTTTCGCAAACTCTACTAGTCATTTTCCTAGTTCACGCCGTGCTAAACCCGTGGCTTAAATACTAAGCTGTTTGATGCGTCCTTTCCCGTGGGATTCTGCGCTCGCAACATATGGAGGTAGCCCATGAGATGTGAACACTGCAACAGCATTATGATCGAAAGACCTCCCGTTCCAGAGAAGGACGACGCTGAGGAAGGACAAGCTGTCGTGGTGGAGTGTAGGGACTGCGGCCACACCGAATATCAGCCGCTGGTCAGATCGTTTTGGAGAAGATTGGCGGCATAGTCAGCTGAGTCTATGGATCAGGACGGCATACGCAGAGTGAGTGTCGCTATAGTCCCTTTTCCCTCCTCTGACTGTAAGAGGAACGATCCGCCAAGGGCTTTCATGCGTTCCCGAATGTTGAAAACCCCGAACTTAGGGGACAATCCTGTATTCTCGATGCCTTCTGTCTTAAAGCCGACACCGTAATCTCGAACTTTCACCCTGAGTATATTGTCTCGGCACTCGAGCATCAGGTCGGCTCGTGGTGATCGAGCATGTTTGGCCACGTTCATGAGCAACTCGCGGACCGATTGGAACAACAGGACGGCCTGTTCTTCAGGGAGCGCAATTGTACCTTGCGCGGATACCTCGAGACCTACCATTAAGTCATAGCGCTGCATCTGCTCGGCCAGCCATTTCATCGCGGCCGACAAACCACTTTCATAGAGGACTGAGGGGCTGAGATCGGCGACGAGGGTTCGCGTGTATGACAAGGACTGAGACAAGGCCTCCTCGGCCTCCGCGAGTAAACCTACATATGGCGAAGCCATTGAAGACTTGCCCTTTGCCTGAACAAGCTTCAACTTCGCCAGGACGAGCATTTGAGCCAGATGGTCATGCAGATCTGTTGCAATCCGCTTCCGTTCTCGTTGCTCGGCCAGATTCAATTGCGCGGCCAGGGCACGGAGACGGGATTGGGATTCCTCAAGTTCACTCGTCCGCTCACTCACGCGCTCTTCCAACTCGATATTCACCCGTCTGACATCGCTGGCGAAACGAACAAGATCCTCTTCCAGTTGAATCCTTAACAGCGCTGCAGCCAGCACGTTCGCCGCGCCCTGTAGGAACTGCGCTTCATCCTTGGTGAAAGAGCGCCTGCTTTGCGAGTAAGCCACCAGTACGCCGTAGGGATGTTCAGCATCCTTGCCATGGATGACCACACTGATGCCGCTAGCAGCACCATGATCGCGTACAAACTGGGCCGCTGAAAACCGGGTATCAGTCGACACGTCTTCGATAATCACAGGCTCAAGGGTCATTACATTCCCTGGGGTCGTAGGCCGGCTCGCTTTTATGGTGAAGCCTGGTAGCGAGTTGAGTTCTGCGCTGACTAACTCATCTCCAACAAGATTGGACTTCCATCCGGTACCCGCTCGAAACAAGAAGGCGCCATCCTCGGCAACAAATTCCACAATCTTCACGAACTCGACATGAAGCGCGCGTGACAACGTCGAGACGGCTTGCTGCAGAAGGCATGACGCCTTCTTTTCGCTTAACGCGTGCCGGCTGAGATCGTACAAAGCCTGCTTTCGAGAGCCCTCTTCCCGGATTCGCCTTTCGGTATGTTTGCGTTCAATGGCATGATTAATCGCTCGGAAGAGAAGTTCCGCGGAAAGATCGGCTTTGCAAAGATAGTCCTGAGCGCCTTCCTTGAGCGCTCTGGTGGCAAGCACGCGTTCTTCGAGGGTGGACAACACAATAATCGGCAACTGCAGAGCATGTGGTAGCGTTCGCTCTAGGGTGTCGTCGATATCGCTATCAGGAAGTTGAAGATCCAGTAGCAAAGCGTCGAACCGGTCGGAGGTGAGCTGCGCGAGCCCGTCGGCAAGACAAGAGGCACGTGATAAATGGATCGACTTAGCCTCGACGTGCCTCAGATGTCGGGAGATAATGGCGGCATGCTCGTCATTGTCCTCGATCAACAGTACGCGGAGATCGTGTGGTGACGGATCCACGTGGTCACGCGGATTGAGGGGATCGATTCCAGATGCCCCAGTAGAGACTCATATCCTGAACCATTTTGTTAAACTGCTCGGCGTCGAGCGGCTTAACAAGGTAGCTGTTCGCATGAAGTCTATAGGCTCGGACCCTATCGACTTCCGCATCAGAAGTAGTCAGAACAATCACCGGGATCAGCAACAACTTCTCGTCAGTCTTTATCTTCGCCAAGACTTCATGTCCGTCCATCTTAGGAAGCTTCAGGTCCAACAAGATGACATCAGGAAGTGCAATTCCCCGGAAAGATCCGTCACCACGGAGATATTGGAGCGCTTCGACCCCGTCGAGTACCCGATCGATTCGCTTCTCTGACTTTTCTTTCTTGAGCGTTCTGATGACGATTTCAGCATGGTCGTCATCATCTTCGACGAGGAGGAACCGTCTGGGCCGAGTGACCTCTTCCACGATCATCGCTATAATCCCTTTCGATTAGGCACCTTCGGAAAGGCTAGCCAGAACTCCGCGCCTTGTCCCGACTCGGAGTTGACCCATACCCTCCCCCCATGGAGTTGCATAATGCGTGAAACAATCGTCAGCCCCACTCCAGTACCTTCCTTGCTGGAATCAAGTCGCTGAAACAGCCCGAAAATTTTGGCATGGTATTGGGGGTCGATGCCGGGGCCGTTGTCCTTAACGCACAACTGGATCTCCGTTGGAGCGTCGTTCCAGAAGACGTGAACCAATGGATCTGTCGCATCAGAGGTATATTTCAGTGCGTTTCCAACGAGATTCTCCAAGACTTGGGCCAGCCGCTTTCTATCAGCCCAAATGACAGGCAGATCTGTCGCCCAGTCGAACTGGGCCTTTGTCGCCTGTATTCGTTCCGCTGCATTCTCTAATACCTCATCGAGTATCTCTTTGGTCGGAACTTTCTCGTAATGCAGTTCCATGCGACCGATGCGGCTGACTTGAAGAAGATCATTGATCAGCTCTTGCATCCGCCTATGGGCTTTTTCCAACCGTTGGAGAGAGTCGCTCACCGTAGAAAAATCATTCGCGCGAATGTCTTCCTTCAGAAATCCGATAAAGGACATGCTCGTCACAAGCGGCGCCTTGAGGTCGTGAGAGACCGTATACACAAATTGCTCCATCTCTCGGTTCTTCTGCTGTACTTCTTCGTACGCCTGATGGAGTTTATCGTCTATGGATTTCCGTTCACTAATATCGAGGATGGACGCCAAAATATACCGTCCCTCCGGTGTTTCAATGGGATTCAGTCCGATCTCGACGGGGATTTCAGTTCCGTCCTTTTTCAAACCGGAGAGATCGCGCCCGGCGCCCATTTGACGTTTCTGCGGATGGTGAATGAAGCGATCCCGTTCGATCGGATGGTTGCCTTGGTAACGCATCGGGATGAGCATTTCCACTTTCTTACCGAGAAGTTCGCCCCGGCTATAACCGAACATTTTCTCTGCTTCTGAATTGCTCAGCGTGATCGAACCGCCCGTATCGACCATGATGATGCCGTTGGGAACAGATTCGACAATCGTCCGGAATTTTTCTTCCTGCTTTTTACGCTCGGTAATGTCGACGATTGACGCCACAACGAAAGAGCCTTCATTGGTTTTAATGTGGTTGAGCCCGATTTCCACCGGAATCTCAGCGCCATCTTTACGGAGGCCAGTGAGATCCCGTCCGGCACCCATTTGGCGTTTCGACGGATCGTGAAGGAAGCTTTCCCGGTACGTCGGGTGTTTGGTTCGAACTTGAGAAGGTACGAGGGTCTCAACGGGCATGCCTAATAGCTCGTCTCGCTCATAGCCAAACATTCTCTCCGCTTCCGTATTGCAAAGCGTGATCTTCCCCGTTTCGTCGACCATAATGATGCCATTAGGTACCGACTCAATGACGGTCCTAAGCTTGGCTTCTTTCTCGAGGTGACCAGAATCAACTGGAGAGGCTGGGCCTACATGCACAGAGGAGTCTCCGGCCTACCGACCGACTTGTCCCAAATGCTGGGAGTTCCGCACAGCAGGAGAGCTATGATACGTTTACGGCCCTAGTTCGTAACTAGGGTGTTCCCTAGGGGGACAGACGAATTGGGCGCTAGAAGTGGCTGTCAGAGTTGGTCTCATCCGGCTGTTCTGGAGTGTGTAACACATCACTGCTGAACGTATCGGATTGCGGTACAAGAGGTGTTGTGTTTGGTGTGATCTGATCTTCCTCTAGAATGAGAATCGGATGCGTAGAAGCAACCGCCCGCTGGATAGTGCCGTACAAATCAGTGAGCGCCTTTTCCTTGGCTAAGACTTCGAAAGCGCCAGCCTTTAGCATGGCATAGACGATATAGTCCTCGGGCATAGATGTTACGCCGACCACGACGATCTCCGGATACTTCATTTTGATCTCGCGTGTGGCTGCGATTCCGTCCATTTTTGGCAGGTTCACGTCCATCACGACAACGCTTGGTTGGAGCTTTGCCGCCTTCAAAACGGTTTCAGCCCCGTCTTGTGCTCTTCCAACGAGGTCGACGTTTGGAAACTGTTGCAAGTATCTGCAAAGCTCATCGCCCACGAGGGCATGGTCTTCGGCCAGCAGTACTCGAATGGTGTTTGCCGTAGTCATGGATGCAAAAGGATACACAAACCGGGTCAGAATGTAGCCTACATGACAATTCACAGAACCTAGGTGAACCTCTAGCTTTTCTCTCTCAATTTTGTTCTCCGATAGACACTGGGTCTTGTGGGGGGAACTTTCCAACCGACAAGCCCTGATAAGCTAAAGCGAATTCTCATTGTGGGTGATTGTCACCTAGGCGACAGAACTACGGGGCGCCCGTAAGTAATACTCCTCCCTCATTGCAGGGCCATACCTAGCTAGGAAGCAATTTCACCGGCCGGTATTGTGATTCTATGATGATGCGCATCGGCAATCCTCATATCGAGCAGAATCGTATCTTGGCTTGTCTTCCAGCAAAGGAACGCAAAACCCTGAGAGATTACTTAGAGCCGGTATCGCTTCGTTCGAAGGAACAGCTTAATGAAGTTGATTCCCAGGTGCGCTACCTACATTTCCCCGTAGATAGTGCGATTAGTCTTATGGACTTCAAATCCGGAGGTGGCGTTGTAGAAGTTGCAGTAGTGGGGAAGGAAGGTTGTACCGGCTTTACCGTTGTACAAGGATATAAGAATGCCTTGTGTCGAGTGATCGTGCAGGTGGGTGGATCAGCGTTTCGTTTGAGTGCGTCATCACTGGTCAGAACACTTCCTCAGCTTCCCTTCTTGCGTTATGCCCTGTCCAGATTTAGTACGACCCTGTTACGAGAAACCATCATATCGGTCGGATGCAGTCAGTTTCATTCTGTGGAGCAACGTATAGGCAGATGGCTTCTTGCCCATGAACATCGCACGGGAGTTTCAATATTTCCTTTCACCCATGATTTTCTCGCCGAACAGCTGGGGGTTCAAAGGGGGACAATCACAGAAGCCCTTGCGACTCTTCAGAACAAGAAGCTTATCAGGTACGGCTATCGTGAAGTGGAGCTCGTCAATGTCCGTGGTATGGAAAAACTCTCTTGTGAATGTTTCCCTACCGTCAAGGACGCAATCGATGATTTCCTGCGGGATATCAAGAGCTATCCTGCTTCGACTTCAGACCGCTCATAGCTCTTCGTCCTTCCCTCCTTCAGACTCAGATAAGGATTCCCCCGCATCTTCAAGATGCAAAATCTCAAACTATATCGAAATGCAGACGGTTTCCACTCGGATGAACGCTAGCCTGAGTTGATCAATCCATTTACTGCCCCGGAAGCTCGGTCTCTTGAGATTTGTGAGGTACATCTTGCTCCAAACATCAGCATAATTCCTCACGGCAGTAACAGTCCCATCGTTGAACAGCTTGAATTCTGGCTATGCAAGACGTCGATTGGGTTGGCTCTATTTTTGCTTCCTTAGTATTGCACGATCAGATCATTGCTCGACCTACTATAACGGGATTGTCGACGGGGACCAAGATCGGGCCGAGTCGTCCAGCGCTCTGAAAGAACTGGATGCCTTACAAGGCAGGCGTATGGTTCAACAGGTATCGACTCCTGACACATCGAAGCCGCCCACCGTTCTTTTGATCGACGACAATTGTGAGGATAGGACATACTGGTCCGCTTCGCTGAAAAACCCTCCCTTTGAGTTCATAGTGTTGGAGGCTGCTTGCGGGGAGTCCGGATTCAAGCTGTGTCAAAGCCAGCACGTCGATTGTGTCGTCTTAGATCTTGAAATGCCTGAGAGTGGCTTGTTTACCTTGCTCAGACTGATTCCAGATCCAACGCGCAGACACGTCCCTGTGGTCATTCTCACCAAGCTGGCACAGCCATCCTTAATTAAACTAATGAAAAGTCTTGGAGCGCATGAGGTTCTGGTCAAAGA
>DATIGH010000166.1:0-2043 GCA_035454845.1 Nitrospira sp. | reverse complement strand
CCCCCGATCGATGATCGAAACAAAACAAAGGCCGGTTTCGACTCGGATCCGAGAACTTCGGGCGCTTGATATACACTCTGTTGCGCTGACCGGCCTGTTCATCCTCGCCTGCGTGTTCTTTTTGCGCCAAGCGCAGGATTTTGTCGTGCCTCTCACGTTGGCTGTGCTCCTCCACTTTCTCTTGATGCCCGTCGTGCGTTGGTTCAAGCGTCGACGCATCGCCGAACCGATCGCCGCGGCCGTGATTCTCCTGGCTATGACCGGCCTCGTCGCACTCACCATGTATCAACTGGGCGAACCTGCCGCCCAATGGCTCGAAAAAGCCCCACGCGCGCTGCGGATCATCGAAGGCAAGTTGCTGCCGGTGAAGGATTCCATGACGCAGATCACGGCGGCGAGCTCGGCCATCGACCGGGTCGGTCAAACGGATTCCCCGACCGGCATTCGCAAGGTGCAGGTAGTCCCCGATCAACGAGCGGCGATCATGGATGTGATGGGAAAAGCCATGGCAGGAGTCGGCACGACACTCCTTCTGCTGTATTTCTTGCTGGCGTCGGGCGACCTGTTCGCTCAGAAACTGCTCAGTGTCCTGTCACGACGCGAGGATCGCGGAAGCGCGATCGACATTCTGGAGGGTATGGAACGACAACTCTCCGGCTTTCTCTTTCAGACCATCATCATTCAAAGTGCGTTTGGCGCGGTGCTGTGGTTGTCCTTGTGGGCACTGGGTATGCCGAATCCGGGTCTGTGGGCGGCGTTGGCTGCCCTTCTGCAAATCATCCCCTACATCGGAGGTCTCGCGGTGCTTCTGCTGATCGCCGTCGTCGCCGCCGTGACCTTCGATCATACGTGGGCGATCGCCGGACCTGTCGTCGCTTACCTGATGTTGACGACGCTCAAAGGATTTCTCGCGCCGGTAGTGCTGGGTCGGCAGTTAGTCTTAAATCCTGTCGCGGTGCTGGTGAGCCTGGTGTTTTTCGGATGGATGTGGGGACTGGTTGGAACGCTCTTGGCCGTGCCGCTGCTGGCCTGTTTCAAAATCATGTGCGACCACATCGATCGCCTGCGCCCGGCCGGGGAATTCCTCGAATAAGTGATCAGCGATGGGTGATCAGTGGTGAGCCTGTCAGCATTCAGCAGCATTACTGCTGGCTCTAACCCCTGGCCTCTAGCCCCTGGCCCCTTGCCAAGTTTTCTGATCACTCATCACTCATCACTTATTTATGCCGCTTGAGTCCCGTAGTGCTTGAAGAGCTGCACTTCGTAGCTAGGCGTGATGAGCTTCGAGGGGTCATAGGCGGGGGCTGATTCGATGGCTCGTCGGGTCAGCATGACGGCGACCGACCGCTCGGCCCAACTGATATGGTCGATGCGCATGGTCTGCAGCAGTACCTTCTTCCCCGGCAGCCAATTACGGGTATCGACTTCGACGTAGCGGACGGTCCACGCTTCGTCGTCCACGACCAAATCTTCTACATGTCCAACCGCTCCATCGGTCGCACGGATGTCGTAGCCGATGACTTCGCTGCTGCTGCGCAGGTGCGGGTTTTTCGGCGCGTCGGCCGGAAGCGTTGTATCGATCGGTACCGGCGGCGTCTCCGGATACGGCAGCCCGCCTCCCAACCCGGTCGGTCCTGGCTGCCAATAGGGCGCCCACTGGAAATGCCGGAAATAGGCCTCCTCATATTCGCGCGAGAGCGGTTTGGCCGCTTCGATCGGGGGAGCCCGTTTGATCTGGTCCTTGGTCAGCAAGACTTTCAACGTGCGGTGGGTGTCATTGATCTCCGCCATGGCGGCGGGAGCCAACAATACTTCTCGGCTCAGGAGCCATCCGCCGGTTTTCACCACCAGATACCGGACCGCCCAATTGCGATCATCAAAATACACTTACTGCACGCTGCCGATTTCTCCGTCGCTTGCGAGAATCGTCAACTCGGTGAGCTCCCGTATCCGGCGCAGTTGTTTCAAGGGAGATACCCCTGAGGCGTACGAGCGGGTTCTGGCGGCGGCGTCACCGCCCGGCTCCTTCTGGCGCCCGTGTTC
>DATIGH010000165.1:0-7697 GCA_035454845.1 Nitrospira sp. | reverse complement strand
TGGCCGAACGCCTCCGCTTTACGTAGCACCGCCTCGGCGGACTGTGTCCGCTCCAGCTCGGTTTCTCCCTGCCGATAGTATTCCTGTGCGAGCGGATCCGTGAAGGTGGATTCGGCCATGCGAGCGTCTCGAGTTGAGTGGGGGCATGGTACCGCAACTGTGAAGCAGGAGGAAAGACCTCTGTGAGAGGGAGTGCTGGAAGCATGTACAAGTGCACCTGAAGCGATAGGGCGGTGCCTGGGGTCGCGACCTTGTCATTAAGGGGTTTTTCTATTAGTCTGTGCCCGGCCGTTCACCACGTTGAGAGGCTTATGAGCCAGTTCCGGGGCGCCATGCTGGTGGTGACTATCATGCTGGCCGGATGCGCTGTGGAACAGGAATACTCCCGTACACCGAGAACGGCGGTGGAACAACTGCTGCTGACGCAGGCGATAGAGCGGGCCTTTCACAATCTGCATACGGAGCTTCCTCCGGGGGCCACGTTAGAGATACAGGCGACGAGTCTGGATAGCGATCGGACGTTGGTACGAATGACCGGTCCCGACTTGGCTTCAGCCAAACATCCTGCACTGGAGACTACTTACCTTCGAGATGCTGTCAGCGCGGTGTTGGGACGCCAGGGCTACCGGATCCCAAATGAAGAAGCGACCTATCTCGTCCGGATAATGGTCGAATCACTCGGGACTATGCAAGGTTTGACGTTCATAGGCCTGCCGCCGATACAAAGCACGATCATTCCCTTTGCTCTTCCCGAACTCGCGATATACAAGTTCCAAAAGCAGAGCGGCTACGCCCGATTGCACGTGGATATGTATGAAAATAGGACCGGAGCGTTTATCGGATCTTCGGCAACGATTATCGGACGAACGTACTATGACCAATACACGGTACTGTTCTATGCGACATGGGCCTCTACGGATTTACTCGCTCCGCCTTGATAATAACGATCATCGGAACGATGACAGGTTCGAAAGTTTAAAAGTTCAAAAGTACGAAGTCAGAAAGCGCATCACTTTGTAACTTGCTAACTTTCCCACTTGCCTCACTACCAGCTAGATCTCCGCGAGCTCCGCGATGATGGTGTGATATCCGGATGCGCCGTCCGGCTGCGGTCGGACGAGCTCGGCAATCTGCAGTTGGCCTTTCGTATCCGTCGCCCGCACGACAGTTTGATACCGCCCTGGCCGTTGGGGCTTCCAGATATAGCTCCACAACACCCAGGAATAGGGCGACATTGGCGGTTCGATCCGGCATTCGTTCCACGTGCGGCCGGCATCGAAGCTCAGCTCCACTTTGGCAATGCTGTGTGGCCCGCCGAAGGCGATACCGCGAAAGGTCTGCTCGGGGCCTCGAAGCGTCTGGTAGTGTCCCGGGGAGTCGATCCGTGAGAAGATCTTAATTGTGCCGTCGTCGGTCCAGCCTTTGCGCTGCCAATAGCCTTGATAGTCGCCTGGATAGACTTCAATTTCGTAAATCCATTTGACGTTCTTGATGCCGTACAGCCCGGGCACAATAAGCCGGAGCGGGAAGCCGTGTTCCTTCGGCAATTTTTCCCCATTCATCAAGAACGCCAGCATCACGTCGTCCTGCATTGCCCTCGTGAACGGGATGCTGTCGTCATAGCCGTCGATTCCGCGAAACACGACGTCGCGCGCCATTTCTTCATCCGCGCCGGCGTCCCGGAGGAGCTTTTTCAGTGAGATACCCCGCCAGGTCGCATTGCCGAGGCTGTCCCCTCCAGGCAAGGTGTCGATGCACATGAGCGTGGACACTTGGTCGTAGGAGTCCCGATTCAGGAGATCCCGCCAGCCGAGAGACATCGGCGTTTTGACTTCACCTTTGACAGTCAGCTTCCATTGTTCGATGTTGACCTCACGGGACACCGACACCACGCTGTCGGCATAGTTCACGACGTAAAACTTTGAATTGTTGGTGAAGTAGGTGGTTTCGCGTGGCGGGACCGCGAACATCCGGCCGAAGATCCCGCCGACGGCGTCACAGCCGCCGGTCAGGCCTACGAGAGCGCCCAGCCCGGTCGCTCTCAAGATAGTTCGACGAGAGAAGCGCATGGTTCATTATCGTACATGCCTCATCCCTGCTGCAACGTGCAGGACGAGTGGAGCTGTGGTATGTTGTGCGCACTCATAATCAACGCGGGTGACGCATGCCGACACCATTGAATACAACGGCGCTTTTGTGGATGGTGATCGTCGCCACTCTGTTGATCTATGCGAGTCCTAGGGTTCCTGATAGCGCATATCCTGCCGATTCGACAAAGGAAGCGCCAAAAGACAGCTCAAGCCAAGCAGAGCCATCTCCAGAGGAGGCCGCTGGCGGAAAACAAAACTTGCAGCGCATACGGAAAGCATGCGATGAAGATGCCAAGAAGCTCTGTCCGGACATCAGGCCCGGTGGCGGACGCATCCTCCAGTGTTTGCACGGTCACGAATCCAGTCTTACTCCCGCCTGTCGCCAAGTCTTGGGACCTCGTTCCTCGAATCCTTGACGGACGTTTCAACAAGTTGTCCGTTCTCGCGTTCCTCTCATGAAGGGGCTCACTGCTATAAGTTTTGACAGTTTCTCCGGTAGAGGCTTCATGTCTAAATTCATCCTCATTGAAAGCCACAGAAAGCCGGACTTACAAAGCGCTCGCGGCCAATTACGTCTTGCAGCCAGGGCTTGCCCAGTGTACCGAGTCGATGGAAGACCGATTTGGCAACTGTTACTGATCAACACTAGGATCTGCCCGGCTTCGAATCGGTTTTGAACGTGTCTGATCAGCGACTCGCGACAGGCTGGGTCGTGGTTGTGACGGACTGATGTTCTTTGAACTTCGATGTGTTGTCTTTTCCAGTTCGCCTTCGTTATTTTTCTTGTCCTTAGCAGCATGAGCTTTACCGAGGAGCCTGCCGCTCCCGTGCAGGGGCCTCCATCACCCTACGAGCGGTCGTCTCCCGATAGACCATCTTCAAGCACGAACGAGTCCAATACGGCCTTCCAACCTATTCGCGAGTGGTGGAACGACAAGTTGTCTTGGGAGACCGGCGCAGGCCGAAGTTATGTCCTCCCGGCCGGTGAAATTCTGCTGTATGAATTCCTACTCAATCTTTACGACCGGAATTTTGTCGAGCCGACATCCGATTACAAGACGAGCTGGGACACGATCTGGAATCACATTACAGATCCGCAATGGGTCGTCGACAATGACCAGTTCAAGGTCAACCAGTTCCTCCATCCCTACGGGGGAAGCATCTATTACGGGCTCGCGCGGTCATCGGGATTGAATTTCTGGGAATCATTTTTGTACAGCGTTGGCGGCAGTTATGTCTGGGAGATTGCCGGCGAGACGACAAACCCGTCCATTAACGACATGATTGCCACACCGATTGGCGGGACGTTCATTGGCGAGCCGTTTTTCCGCATGGCCAGTCTGTTGCTGGAGGACAGCGAAGGTACACCGGGCTTCTGGCGAGAATTGGGCGCAGCGGTCATCGCACCGCCGTTAGGATTCAATCGCTTGGTATTCGGCAACAAGTTCGACGCCGTGTTTCCGAGCCACAAGCCAGCCACCTTCATGCGTCTACAGGCGGGAGGAACCATCTCGTCGAGCAGCCGCAACGTCTCAGCCGACGTCGAAGAAGGGGGGGCCGTGGCGGACTTCACATTCTCTTACGGTCTTCCTGGTCGACCGGGCTACACCTATAAGCGCCCGTTTGACTACTTCGACTTTCATATCAGAGCCGTCACAGCGAACTTTTTGGAAAGCTTGAATAGCCGCGGGCTTCTCTTGGGAAGCACCTATGCCACAAGTGATTCCACGCGGGGGATCTGGGGCCTCTATGGGACCTACGACTATATCTCCCCTCAGGTCTTTCGCGTATCAGGTCCCGCGCTGTCGCTCGGAACCACATGGCAGACGTGGTTGTGGCCCACTGTCGCACTCCAGGGAACCGCCCTTGGCGGCGTCGGCTACGCAGCCGCTGGCAACACCGAACGCGAGGGAGAACGAGACTATCACTATGGCGTCACCCCAACAGGTTTGCTTGCACTTCGTTTCATCTTCGGTGAGCGAGTGATGTTCGACCTCACGGGACGGGAATACTACGTGAGCAATACCTTATCCTCTGAAAGTGGCCGTGAAAATATCCTTCGTGCCGATTCGTCGCTCACGGTTCGGGTCTATGAGCGTCACGGGGTGGCGTTAGGATATTCCCACTCCTATCGCAACGCCAGCTATCCTGGCATCGAGTACAAGGATCAAACGGTCGGAACGCTGAGCCTCATGTACGTATTTCTCGGCGAATCGGGATTCGGAGCCGTGGACTGGCGTTGAAGGCGTGAGAGAAAGTCGTTCTTCGGGCATACCCGCTGTAACTTTTAACAGTTCGGGGCCTTTCGAGAGTAGTAAAGGTGCGCGGTTGGGCACGCTGAGGCATGACGAGGCCAAGTGAGTGGAGGATCCGTGGAGCGGTCGGCAGACGGACGCGTCACCTGGACAAAGGTCATTTACGCGCTTCACACCTTCAGCCTCGTCACCGGCATCCTCGGCACTGCCACCATCGTCGGGGCGTTCCTGACCGGTTGGCCGTCGATCATCGCGGTCACTCTGAACTATGTCAAAAGGAGCGAAGTACGCGGCACCTGGCTCGAATCGCACTTTCGATGGCAGATTCGGACGTTCTGGTTCGGACTGCTCTGGATTTTGCTTTGCCTCGCATTCATCGTGGCGACCTTCGGGATCGGCATCCTGATCGCCTGGCTGCCAATGGGTCTGGTCGGGCTATGGTTCGTCTATAGGATTATTCGCGGGTGGGTCGCTCTTAGCGATGGGCGTCCGATGTATGGGTAACCTGTCCACCAATCCGCCATCGGCGTTAAATATTGGCAGCGCTTGCATCGACAAAAGTGTGAAGGACTTCGAAACATGACGCTACCGGATCATCGCAGGATGACACACGCTTCTTAATTGCTGAAGGCCGCCTGACCGGATGGTTCTTCTGCTGCGCCGCAGTCGGGGTTCCGGTGTTCGGCCAGACAGAACCGCTGGACACGTGGAATGACGGTGCTCCGAAGGAGGCGATCGTCAAGTTTGTGGCCGAGGTCACCCGCGAAGGCGGACCGCAGTTCGTCCCGCCGGCAGAGCGGATCGCGGTCATCGATAACGACGGCACACTCTGGGCGGAGCAGTCGATGTATTTTCAAATGCAATTCGCACTTGATCGGGTGAAGGCATTGGCGCCCAAACATCCCGAATGGGGAGCCATGCAGCCGTTCACTCCGATGGCGACCTTCAAATGCTGCAATGGACCGCGGCGGGGTCTGGACCCCGGTTCATGGGACTCGTCCACCATACAAACGCCGAACGCTCAGCTCCCCCACTGTCATTTTTGACAGTTCCCTCTGCGCCTGTAGCGTGCCTACACTGGGCGGCCTCTGCCCATCGAAAGGATGCGCGATATGACCTCTCGCGTTGAGGGACCGGGCTATGCCTCGCTTCTTGCGGGGCTGCTTTTCCTGCGTCTGCTGATGGCCTGCACCACCGGACCATCCGCACAAGACCCGACGTGGAAGCCTGTGGCGATCACCGATGTCGGCATGGTGGTGGGAGAATGGCAGGGGGTCGTCAAGAAGGAGCATGGCACGTTCCCCGAGGGATCGGTTCGTTTGATGATCCGGCCCAACAACACCTATCTGTTTGCCGGTCAAACCATTTCCAATATGGCGGTTGGGACGGGGAATCTCGAAGCGCGCGACGGTAGATTGATTGGGGAGACGGAGCGCCGCTCTGTCACGTTCACGTTGTACGACCATAAAGGTAAAGCCGTGATACTCGTCGAATCGACCAATCATGAGACCAGTGAGCGATATCGCGGTGAATTTACAAAGGTGCCTTGAAGGCGAGTCGGTCGCACGGCAAAGATCGGGCCGAGTATGATGTCCCACGCGTCTCTCTGGGCCGGCATCGGCTTCACCGCTCTGTTGCTTGGTCAGGCTTGCGCGGGAGACCGGTACAAGGCGGTGGTGGATGCGGCGGAATCCGGCCTCGGCTCCTTGGCGATGGCGGATGATTATCGGCACCAGCGCCGGCTCCAACAAGTCCTGCTCGATGATCCGGCATTTGTGGGTCTCATGCTGACCGCCTATGTCTTCATGGATCACGGATATGTCGTCGGTCATGTGCGGAGCCGGGAGCAGGCTGAAGCCGTCTTCCAAGCCGCCAAGACGGTGGACGGTCTTCGATCGCTCAATGCGTTTCTTCCGGTGAAACGGACCTACGACACAGTGGGCAACGTGACCTCCGATGCGGCGTTGAAGGTAAATGTACAATCTGCCCTCGCGCGAACTCCTGGGGTGGTCGATACACGCGTCCACGTTGAAGTCCTGGACAGTCGGGCGATATTGCTCGGTGTCGTCTCGGGCGACGAAGAGAAAGAGCGTGCAGAACGTGCCGTGGCCGCCACGGTTGGGGTCAATCGGATCATCAACTGGCTGTTGTTGCCAGAGACAGAGTATTCGGCGACCCGGTCGCAGGTGTTCTAGTGACGATGTCATGGACATACACAAACAGTTCGCGCTCCGATGGCGCCTGACGTTCCTATTTCTGTTGCTCATGGGGGGGCTGCTCGCCGCCTGCATGGCGACGGTGCGCGAAACTGTGCGCGAGTCCATAGGCACGCCGTTGCCTCGGGTCACGGTCTTGACCTACAACACGCTCCATGGACTTGTGCCAAGCGGACTGAGGGTCAAAGCCGGTGAATCCAAAGAGGAACGACAAGCGCGGCTCGATCTCCAATTTCGACAACTGTCCAACGTCCAGCCGGATGTCATGCTCCTCCAAGAAGTCAACCCGCTTCCGGAGATGGCCGAGCAATATGTCGCCGCCATGAAACGCTTCGGCTTGGAATATAGAGCCGTACATCAGGTCGATGCCTGCGGGGTGCGCCTGGGGCGGGGGCTGGCGGTCGTTCCGGGATTGAACAACGGGTTGGCCGTGCTGGCCAAGGCGCCTCTGCTGTTGCGAAAAGTGGAAGGGCTCAAGCTAAGCGGAGGGCTTGGACGCTGCGACGACTACCTGGGGTTTCAAACGGGCGAACTCCGGTATGCCCTCATCACCGAGGTTGAAAACCCGGAGACGGGCAGGAAACTCCTGACGGTCAGCCTCCACCTACACTCCGGGATCGAACGTAATGCTTTCTTCATACAGAAAATCAATAAGGCGGTGGAGGAGGGAAGGGCGCGCCGTGAAGACTTTGAGCGCATCGTAACCGCTATTGAGCAGGATCAGCAAAGGCGTCTCGATGAGATTCGCCTGCTCGTGAAGGAGATACAAAAGCTGTATGCAAACGGGACCTATCTGGGTGTTCTCGTCGGGGGAGACTTTAATTTCGAACCTGACGACCCGGAATACCGTGAACTCGAACGAGCAGGTCTCCGAGACACCTATGCCATGGCGCAGCCGGAAACTGAGGGGTTCAGCCTCGACCCACCGCGTAACGTGATCGCCGGCCAGGGAATACGAGAGGTGCCCTCAGCACTTCGTGCCGCGATGAAGCGGCTTCCGGAGAGCCAGCAGGAGAAAATTCTGGAGGGCTATCAAAAGGGAATCAGTCAGGCGAGGCGGGTGGATTTTCTATTTCTCATGAGACCGCCATCGGGCGAGACGGTCGGCTGTTTCCGTCAGGAGTTGTTCGGAGAAG
>DATIGH010000164.1:0-9382 GCA_035454845.1 Nitrospira sp. | reverse complement strand
CGTTATTGGCGCTACTCCTGACCAGTTCTCGCGTTCTTTCGTTTCCAATAGAAATAGAAAGGCAGTCCCGCCGCGATCGTCGCGACTCCGTAGAGTGCCTCAACCGGTCGCTGCACCGAACTCGAGCCGACGACCAACGTGGCCCCAAACACGAGCAGCGCGGGCAATGCCGGATACCAGGGACTACGGTAGGCACAACGTGCCTCCTGACTTCGTGAACGCAGAGGGAAAATCGCTGAAAGCGTCAATCCCATGAAGAAGGCCAGGACCATTCCGCTATAGATGACCAGCTGCTCGAAGGTGCCACTGATGATCAGCGCAGAAGCCCAGAGTGTTTGAACTAGGATCGCCCGCATGGGGACTCCCGTCTCGGCATCGCGGTGTGCCAGCCAGGGGGTGATCACTCCGTCCTGCGCCATGGCCCAATAGACGCGCGGGCCGGCCCAGGTCATGGCACTCACCGCTCCCGCAATCGAGAGACAGAGCAAGGCAGCAACCAGATGTCCGCTCTTCGGCCCCCACAACGCCACCGCAGATTTCTCAGCCACTGGCACGATCGGCTCTTCGGCCAATCCAGCGATTGACAACGCAGACAAGTACACCACATTCAGAAGCACGTAGATCATCGTGACAAACGCGGTGCCGCCGATCATCACTCTCGGCAGGGTGCGGCGAGGATCGGTCATTTCAGTGGCGATAAAGCCTGCGACGTTCCAGCCAAGATAGCAATACACGACGATGACGAACGCCACACCGATGGAACCGGCCTTCGGAGGAGCGAGCGAATCCCGGTCTGACAACCAATCCCATTGTGCGGCACTTGCAGACAAGCCACCGATGATCAAGGCGCCGATTGCCAGCACCTTCGTGCTCGTGATCACACGCTGCAACCGGCCGCCTCCGGCCAGCCCTCTGCAATGAACCAGGGTCACCAGCCAAAGCAGAGCCAACGACAGCCCTTTGGCGTACCAGCCGCTGTGGTCCATGACGGGGAACATCCTAAAGGCATAGGCGGAAAAGCTGATCGCGGATGCGGCGACGGCTGCACCGAATCCGATCGTGAACGATGTCCAGCCGCTGAGAAAGGCCACCAACGGGCCATAGGCCTCCCGCAGGTACACATAATCACCGCCGGCGTGGGGAAGCCGCGAGCCGAGTTCGCCATAGACCATGGCCCCGCCGATCGCGAAGAGACCACCGAGGCTCCAGAGTAAGAGAATCAGCATCGGATCGCCCAACTCCCTAGCCATCAGGCCGGTGGTGGTGAAAATGCCGCCCCCGATGATGTTGCTGACCAGAAGACAGCTGGCGGTGAACCAGCCGATGGTGTGGAGGCGTCCGCTCGAGCCAGACACGTTCGAGGCCTTTCTTTTGTCGGGCGACTCTCCTACCATATCCGCCGATGGCTGAGAAGCCGAAGAAAAAAGGACCGGTTGGCGGAGGCCGACGCCGACGCAAGCCTGCCGGACAGTCGACCGGCCTGAGTGCGACGGAACTTCAGGCGGCTGCTCCACCCGGGGATGTGGCGGAGCTACATCGAGCGATCGAGGAGGACGGCGGTAAGGTTCTGGCTGTGTATCGGGAACCCTACGGCGGTCATTGGCTGATGCTCGCGGCACTGCCGATCGCCTTGGTGGAGCCCACGCCCTATCAACGGAACCTGTCAGATACACACGTCAGAAAACTCGAAGCCGTGATCGGTAAGCTGGGCCGGTTTCTCGATCCCATTATCGCCGTCCGCACGCTGAGACCCAATCATGAGGCAAAGTACTGGACGCCGAACGGGAATCATCGCCTTTCCGCGATGCGGACGCTGCAAGCCAAGAGCATTGTGGCCATCGTTGTGCCCCAAGCGACGGCAGCATATCAGATTCTCGCTCTCAACACGGAGAAGGCGCACAACCTGCGTGAGAAGGCCCTTGAAGTGATCCGGATGTACAAGGAACTTGCGCAGCTCGATGAGGCGAGCGAAGAGACGTATGCACTTGAATTTGAAGAGCCAGCATTGATCACGCTGGGACTTTGCTATGAGGAACGGCCACGGTTCAGCGGAGGCGCCTACCATCCCGTGTTGAAGCGGGTCGAGGAGTTTCTGAAGACGCCCTTGCGGAGGGCGCTCGAGTCGCGGCTTGAGCGGGCGCGGAAGGTGTTGGAGCTCGACGATGCCATCGTCAAGCAGGTCGACGCCCTCAAGGCAAAGGGGCTGACCAGTCCGTATCTAAAAAGCTTCGTCGTCGCGCGCGTCAATCCCCTCCGCTTCCGGCCGAAGGACGCCCCTCCCCTCTCCTTTGAGGAGGCCATGGCACGCATGCTTCAGGCGGCTGACAAATTCAATCCGGACAAGATCAGGGTTGACGATCTCGCGAAGTCTGGGGGCGCGCCGGACGAGAGCGAGTAGCAGCGTGCCGCCTTGTTTCTCTCTCAGGGCCCCCCGTAGAATAACGGTTCGGTCCTAACCAGGAGGCCGCCATGGGTCTTGCTGATAACAAATGTATTCCTTGCCGCGGCGGAGTGCCGCCACTTCCGAACGATCGCATTCAAGCGTTATTGAAGGAGGTCGGGCGCGGGTGGGCCTTGAACCATCAAGGCCATCTCGAACGTCTGTACACATTCAAGGACTTCGCGCAGGCGTTGGCCTTCGTCAATAAAGTAGGTGCCGTTGCCGAAGCCGAGGGACACCATCCCGATCTCTACTTATCGTGGGGGAAATGCAAGGTCGAGATCTGGACGCATAAGATCAATGGCTTGACCGAAAGCGATTTCTTCCTGGCGGCGAAGGCTGATCGAGAGTTTGAACCATTCCGGGCAGGTGCCTAGCCAGGATCATCCATGGCGCATCTACTACGACAGCCGATCCTCTCGCCCGGCGTGGGTGTTCTCACTCGTCCTCCTCAGCGGATTGCTGCGAATACGCCTGCGTCGTCCTCGCTCCGAGCCCCCGCGGCGGGCGTCGGTCTCACCTGTCTCGCGACGATGCTCATGAATGATCCGGGCTCGGCCCCTGCCCATGACGCATTGGAACGAAAGCAAAAATGAACGACAAAGCCCAAATCGCGCTCGTCAACATGCCGTTCAGCTTTTCCAAGTATCCGTCCATCCAGCTTGGGACACTTTCGGCGTTGCTGAAATCGCAAGGCATCCCGGTCGACTGCCACCACCTGAATGTCCGGTTCGCCCACAAGATCGGCGTGCCTCTGTATGAACTCATTTGTGAAAAGCGGGCTCTATTCGGCGAATGGCTGTTTTCCTACCTCCTCTTCCGTGACAATCCCAAGCGAGCGGAATATCCTCGCGTCTTCAAACCTGTCTTCGAACAAATCACCCAGCAGACCGGCCAGACCACCGGCTATTTTGAAGAGATGGCCACAAGAATCGCTCCGCAGTTTCTCACCTGGGCACTGACCGCGATCGATTGGAGCCGTTATAAACTGGTCGGCTTTACGTCCACATTCGATCAGAATGTGGCAAGTCTGACGATGGCAAAGTTGATCAAAGATCTTTATCCGGAAGTGACGATTGTGTTCGGGGGGGCGAACTATGATGGAGAAATGGGGTTGGAATATTTCCGGGCGTTTCCCTTCATCGACCACGTCGTGGTCGGGGAAGGCGAAGTCGCATTCCCCGCCCTGGCTGGGCAACTTTTGACCGGGCAGGGAGGCGAGCTCCCCCCGGGAGTGGCGTTTCGCGAGAACGGTCAGGTGCGATTGACTCCCACTTCCTCGCTTTTTTCTGATTTTCCGAAGACCGGGCCGCCCGACTATGACGATTATTACCGCGTATTGGCGGAATTGGGTGATACCGCTCAAGGGCTGGATCGGATTCTCCTCTACGAAGGCTCGCGCGGCTGCTGGTGGGGGGAAAAGCATCATTGCACGTTTTGCGGACTCAACGCCCAGAGCATGAAGTTTCGTGCGAAATCGCCCGAACAGGTGGCGCGTGAAATGACGTATCTGTCCCGCCGATACGATACGGCGCGGTTCCGACTGGTCGATAACATTATCGACATGAAATATATCGATCAGCTCTTTGGGAAATTTGCCGCGCAGCATTGCGATCTCGACATTTTCATCGAAACCAAGAGCAATCTTCAGAAATCACAGATCAAAACGTTGGCACTGGGCGGAGTCAAGTGCATGCAGCCTGGTCTCGAAAGCTTAAGCGCGACGCAACTCAAGGCGATGGACAAAGGCGTGACGCCGATTCAGAACATCGTGTGCCTGAAATGGAGCTACTACTATCGAATTACGGTGTCATGGAACATCTTATTGGGCTTCCCAGGAGAGACCAACGAGGATTATCTCCGTCAGATCGACTTGATTCCTGCATTAGTCCATTTGCAGCCGCCTGAAGCGACCGGCAAATTCTGGTTGGAACGGTTCAGTCCCTACCATGCGCGACCACAGGAGTATGGCGTGCGCATGACGGGGCCGGGGTTAGCCTATCAATACGTGTACGATGCCCGGCAGGTCGACTTGAACAAGATTGCTTATGACTTCGAGTATGAACTGGATAACTGGCGGGTAGATCCGCACATCTACCAAGAATTAGTGTCGGCCATTGAAGGTTGGCAACGCCTCCATGCGTCTCATGACCGGCCTTTTTTATACTACTCAAAGGCTTTGGGGTTCGTCACCGTATACGATGGCCGGAATCCAAAGGCACCCACCCGGCACCGATACGAGGGTGTGGCGGCCGTCCTCATCGAGCTGTGCAATGAGTCGCCGAAAAGCATTGATCAGATCCGCTCGGCGGTCACCGAAGAGTCCGTTGCCGATCTCGATCAGCTGGAATCCGTTCTGGCCGCCCTCGTTTCGAGGCGGGTTCTCTATGAAGAACGCGGCAAGTATTTCACGTTGGCCATCCCCGAGCATCCCTATCTATAGGGGACTGGCCGACGAGGTCGGTGCCTGTCCCATTGCCTATCCTACATCGACAGCTTGTCGGCCACGTTTCGCATCTGGACGCCGTGAATCAGCGAGGCACCGCCTCGAATGGCACAGGCGACGTGAACGGCTTCAGTCATCTCCTCCACGTTTGATCCTTTCTCCAATGACGCCTGCGTGTATGCATCAATGCAGTAGGGACACTGCACTGCGTGGGCGACCGCCAATGCAATGAGCGCCTTTTCTCGCTCGGTCAGTGCTCCCTCGGCGAACACCGCAGTGTAATAATTCATAAATTTGTCCCACAAAGCTGCGTTGCTCTTGCCCATGTCCGAAAATTTGCCCAGATCATGCGGATGATAGTACGTGTCCATACGATGCTCCCCTGGTAAGTGTGAGATGGATTGCGCCGCCGAGTGATCAGGCGTTATCCGGAGGCTCGAGGTCGGCTTGAGACAAGATCTGGGAAAAGCGACTTCCCACGATGGCGGATACCTTTGCCATCAGGTCGGTCACTTCCTGCCATTCGTGCGGCAATAAATCCTGCTTGAGCTGAGGGTGAATGGCCCATTGCGCCTCGACATTGGAGCCCTTCCGGCTGACCAGCACGCGAAGCAGCTCGACATCCCATGAAGTGGTTTTGGCTCCGGCTGCTTGAGGATTGCCGTTGGGGGATGGAGGTGTTGATGCGGCCATGCGTGTGTCTCCCTTTTTCGATTCTTTCATCATAGCGCAGCCGTGTTCGCCATGTACATTGGCAAAATATTCCGAGATGGGCGCCAGTCGACGGAGCTAGGGGCGGAGATTGCCTCGTATCACCTCGAGCATTTCGCCATGAATGCGGCCGTTGCTGGCGACAAGTTCCGGCTGATAGATCGAATGCTCGTTGCCGCGGAGATCGGTGACGTGCCCACCGGCTTCCCGGACCATGAGAGTACCTGCGGCCATGTCCCAGGGATTCAGCTTGATCTCCCAAAAGCCGTCGAATCGGCCCGCCGCAACATAGCAGAGATCCAGGGCCGCGCTTCCTGTGCGCCGCACTCCCTGAGCCTTCAGAGCGAAGCGTACGAAGTAATCCAGGTTATTGTTCGGAGTATCTCGGATGTCATACGCAAAGCCGGTGACCGTCAAAGCTTCGCCGAGCCGCGGCGTTTGTGAAACCGACATCAATTTTCCGTTCAAATACGCGCCGTGGCCAGCTTCGGCAGTAAACAACTCGTCGCGAGAGGGATCGTACACCACGCCGATTATCACTTGGCCGTCGCATTCGACCCCGATCGAGATCGCATAGACGGGAAATCCGTGGGCAAAGTTCGTGGTGCCATCCAGCGGATCGATGATCCATCGATAGCGGGACGGGACGTGTGCATCGGCTCCTCGCTCTTCTGCAAGCGTATGATGGGTGGGAAAATGTCGGCGAATATGATCGATGATGCACTGTTCCGCGGCATGATCGGCGTCGGTGACCAAATCGATCGGGTTCTTGTGCTGGACGGTGAATCCTGCCTTGGCGAAGTTCAGCAGCATTCTCCCGGCAGCCGTTGAAGCTTCGACCGCGACCGAACGCAAACGCGCTGGTGTCTCGTCTGTTTGATTTGTCATGATCGTCATAATAGCACGCTGCTTGAGCACCACTCTTTGAAAGGTGCATGCAAGCCATATTCTTGAGCGGCTCTATTGACTTGTTGTGAAAGCAAGCATATAAAGCAAGCATGCTTTCTTGGGAGGATTGCCCTTGGAAGAACTCACCGACATCTTGGTCGGTCTCGAACAGCGCATTCACGCCTACAAGAATCGACTCCACGACCTCGAAAAAAAACGTCGTCGGCTCGACGACGAAATCGCCACTATCAAGAAGTATCTGGAGCTCGCCGAAACGTTACACAGGGTCGAGGTCGACAAGGCCAAGCTGGCGACTCTGTCGACGCAACTTGTCGGTGACGAGAAGGGTGCCCGTGGGCTTCCCGTCGACGTTACAGATCAATCACAGGAAATACTTTTAGGACGGAGCAAATATGCCGGAAAGAGCGTACCGGAAGCGGCCTATCAGGTGTTGCGTGAGGCGAACCGCGCCATGCATGCCAAGGAGCTCGTCCAGAGGCTGGTCGAGGGCGGCCTGCAAATCAAGGGCAAAACGCCGCTCACGTCTGTGGCGACATCATTAAAGCGTGACAGGCGTTTTCGCAAAGTTGGGCCCAACACCTTCGAGGCCACCGAGGATATGTTGGAGCGTGCGGTATAAAAGCATCGCTTCATGGAAAAGGATACAGCATTCCGAAGGGAGGTGAGAGTCTTGGCGACGAAGAAAGCAGCGAAGAAGAAAAAGAAGTAAGTCCCGCCTCGATTCTAGCGCCGGGGGCGAGGCCACTCGCTCCCGACGTTTTCGATCCCACCAGCGAATAGGCCGATCCCTATTTGATTTCCGCTTCAGCGCGCCAGGTTTGGAACTGGTTTACGAGGCTTGAAGTGCGACGGCCACAGAGGATCTGGGAGACGAGGAAGACAGAGAGGGGTTGACTTCGACCGGTGATGTCGCATGATCGGCATTCAAAAGCACCCAGCATTCTGGATGGTCGAGAATCTGCTTCACGAGACGCGTATGGAGGGCATGTCCTGACCGGTCGGCGATCAGATGGCCGATAAAAGGCAGCCCAAGGAGCGAGAAGTCACCGATCAGGTCCAATACCTTGTGCCGCACAAATTCATCTGAAAAGCGGAGACCGGATTCATTCAAAATTCCATCCTGTGAGAGCACAACCGTGTTCTCGAGATTGCCGCCTCGGCCCAGACCTCGGGCCCAGAGCGCTTCCACTTCCTGTAAGAAGCCGAAGGTTCTTGCTCCGGCAATCTCCATCTCGAACGCATAGGAGGAATGTTCGTACGCATACGTTTGCGTTCGGATCAATGGATGGTCGTATTGAATCGTATAGGTAATTCGGGGTGTAGAAGACGGCTCAATTCGAATACGGCGAGATCCGTCAACGATCTCCAGCGGTCGAGTGATCTTCAAAAATGATCGCCGGCGGTTCTGGGACACCAGGCCGGCCGATTGAATGAGTCGGACGAACGGCGCTGAGCTGCCGTCCATGACCGGTGCTTCGGCCGCGTCGATGTCGACGTAGACGTTATCGACATTCAAGCCTGCGAGCGCGGCCAATACGTGCTCGATCGTCTTAACTTGAAAACCATTGCCGCTGATTGCCGTGCAGAGTTCCGTCGCAACGAGGTGATCAACAGATGCCGCCAAAGTCGCCCCGGCATGTCCGTTGCGGTTGACGAACACGACGCCCGTGTCCGAGGGGGCAGGTCGAAGCGTGAGCGTCACCGGCTTTCCCGTATGCAATCCGACCCCCGTGCAACTGATCGGATTGGAAAGAGTCTGTTGCTGTCTCACCGAGGAACCTCCTGCTATCACAATAGGTCACAGCAACTCTAGTGCCATGCGAATTCTAAAGGCAAAAATGTTGTAAGTCATTGTATTGTATATATAATTACAGATGCTATCGCTCGTACTCTTCTGTTGCGTAAATGTGACATCTGTGACTTTCAGAGAATGTATAAGGGAGAGGATAAGAGAATGGTGACCTAGGTTTGTTCTGGAAGCGGCTCGGTTTTCACAGGTATTGGTATCGTGAGCACGAGCCCCGCAAGCGCCAAGCTTACCGCAATCATCGCCATCGTGGCAACCCGTAAGGAGTCATCAGCCTCCTTCTTGACCTCACCGGCGATGGCGGCTACCAGTTCAAGGAGACGATCCAGTTCGATGGTGACATTGATGAACTTGGCTCCCGTATCTGTTGCCACGTATTGTCTCGCTAAATTTTGTAGCCGCCGCGCTTCGGCGCCGGAGGCAAGACTCCAGCGTCTTTCCATCATGGTCAGCGCGTGCTGTGAGGAAGTCATGTAGGCGTCAATACTCTTCCGAACCGCCTTCAACTCGGTGAGTTCACCCGCGTCCACCCTCTTTCCCCGTGAAGCATCGTTCGTGGCCTCGACAAAGCGTGCAATCGCCTTGTCAAGACGCGTATGCTTTTGCGGAAGGGAGGCAACGATGCGTTGGAAGTCCTCCTTCGTATCGGCCTCGATCGCCCTAATCACCGACGTTCGATACCGAATCAGTTCCCCATTCACATGTCCGAGGTCCGTTGCGGCCAAGGTGTATTCCGCATAGATGATCCGCAGATCCTGATCGACGCGGGTCAACGTTTGCGAGCCAAGTATGCCGCTGGCCAGGATCAAGACACTGATGAGGACGGAGGTCCAGTGAATGGACATGGATAATTGTGGAGACGACTGCTTGGGTGAGTGTGGGGAGAGACAAGCTCTCCCCACACCAGGCCCCACACGACTGCCGCGATCTTAGAGCCAGTTGACCCGTTCAGCGGGTCTCACATAGATGGGCTCTTCGACCTGAATGCGCGCCACTTCCTTGCCCGACTTGTTGAAGCCCAACACGGTATCGTTGTACATCTCAAACCGCTTCCCGTGGATCTGGGTTT
>DATIGH010000163.1:0-15812 GCA_035454845.1 Nitrospira sp. | reverse complement strand
AGCTCGTTGCTTTACACTACAGATTCTTTCCTCGGAGTGTGCGCAGCGTATGAACGAGATTGTTCTCATCGCTCTTCGCAGGCCTTATACCTTCGTTGTCATGTCGATCCTCATCGTGGTGTTGGGCACCAAGACGGTGCTTCAGATGCCGACGGACGTCTTTCCGAATATCACGATTCCTGTCACCTCCGTCGTCTGGATCTATAACGGGCTGCTGCCGCAGAACGTGGAAGGACGTATCACGTATTTGTTCGAACGCTTTTTGACGTCGACGGTGGAAGGCATCAAATACATTCACAGTCATGCCTACTACGGCAGCAGCATCACCAATATTTATCTCCAGGACGGAGTGGACGTCGGAAGGGCCGAGGCCGATATCGTGGGGATTGCGCAGAACGTTGTAAAGGCGCTACCGCCCGATATTTCCCCTCCGATGGTCATGCGTCTCGCACCATCGTCCATCCCGGTGGCCATGCTCCAAATCAGCTCCGAGGATCTGACACCCGCGGAGCTCTACAACCTAGCCTACATGCGCATTCGCCCGCTCCTCGTCACGGTGCCCGGAATCGTCCTGCCACATCCCTACGGCGGGCAGGACATGCAAGTCATGGTCAACCTCGACCAGCAAAAACTGCTCGCCCGTCATCTGACTCCGGCTGACATTCACAAAGTCCTTATGAAGCAATACCTCGTCCTCCCCTCCGGCGACGTCAAGATCAAGTCAACCGACTGGATCGTCCAGACCAATGCATCACCGATGAAGATTGAGCATTTTGGCGATATCCCGATCAAACGGGAAGGGAATGCGTTCATCTATCTGCGCGACGTGGCGACCGTGCAACTCATGGGCCGGGTGCAGCAGAACGCCGTCCTCGTGAAGGGCAAACAGACCGTCATCATCGTCGCCATGAAGAGCACCGAGGCGTCGACCCTGGATGTGGTCGATGGTATTAAGAAGATGATCCCGCGCGCCGAGCAAATCTCCCCGAAGGGCGTTAAGATCAGGCTTCTCGACGACGCCTCGACCTTCGTCAAGGATTCCATCTCGGACGTCGTCCATGAGATGGCCACCGCCGGCGCACTGGTCGGCCTGATCGTGTTGCTGCTGCTGGGCTCATGGCGAGCGACGGTGATTGTATGGACATCCATTCCCCTTTCGATTCTCACTGCCATCATCGGACTGCATTGGCTCAACGAAACGATCAATGTCATGACGCTCGGCGGGTTGGCACTGGCCGTTGGGATTCTGGTCGACGACGCGACCGTGATGATTGAGAATATCGACCGTCACATCGAAATGGGGAAACCCTTGGAGCAGGCCATCATCGACGCCGCCAATCAGATCGTCGTCCCCACCTTCGTCGCCACACTCTGCATCGCCATCGTCTGGATTCCCTTGTTCGAGCTTGGCGGCGTCGCAGGCTACCTGTTTAAGCCCATGGCCGAGGCGGTGATTATCGCCATGCTTGCCTCATTCATTTTGTCACGCACGTTGGTGCCCACCATGGCGAAATATATGATCAAGAGTCATCATGTCGAAGCCACATGAACAGCAGGGGCGTCCGGAGGCGGAAGCCTCTCGGAACGTCTTCGTACGCTTTCAAAAGGGGTTCGAGCGCCGCTTTGACCGGTTCCGTGAAGGCTATGGTCTGTTGCTCGAACGGGTGATCGCCCGTCGAAACACCTTCGTCAAAATTTCCCTTGGGATTGCGTTGGCTTCCCTGTCTCTCTTCTACTTTCTCGGACGTGATTACTTCCCCGAGATCAGGTCGGGGATTATCCAGATGCACATGCGGGCCCCGCTTGGAACACGGATCGAGGTGTCAGGACGCCTGGCCACGCTCGTATCCAACAGCATCGAAGAGTTGCTGCCCGGTCAGGTTGAGAACATCGTAAGCAATTGCGGCCTTCCGGTGGGACCGCATAATCTCGCCTTCATTCCGACCCCGACCATCGGCTCTCAGGATTGCGATCTGACCATCCTCTTAGTCAATGAGAAATCGCCGGTGTGGGACTTCCGCCACATTCTTCGGAAAGGCTTGAAGGAACGCTATCCGGGTACCGAATTTACGTTCCAGCCATCCGATCTGACCGCAAAAATTCTTAACTTCGGGGCACCTGCGCCGATTGACGTTCAGATCAACGGCCCGGACATATACGCCAACTACGAGTACGCCCGCAAATTGTTGGGCAAGTTTCGTGACATTCCAGGTGCCGTGGACGTTGTGATCCAGCAGACGATGCGCACGCCAACCCTCATGGTCGAAGGCAACCGCACATTCGGACTCGGTGTGAATAGGACCTTGAAGGACATGGCCGACAATCTGCTGATGACCACTGCGGGAAGCCAACAGGTTGACCAGATCTATTGGCTCGATCCGGCGACCGGCATGTCATATCTGATCAACGTCTACACGCCGCAGCCGCAGATCAATAGTCTCAATAGTCTTCAGACCATCCCGATCGATTCCTCAGACAATTCGTCGAACGGTCATGATCTGCAACTTCTTGGCAATTTGGCCGACCTTTCGGCGGAGGGCACGCCGGGCGTGATTACGCATGGGAACATCATGCCTTTGTTTGACATCTACATCTCCGCCGAAGGGCGCGATCTGGGCGGCATTCTCGGAGATGTCGAGAAAATCGCAAAGAACATGGAGCACGAAAAGCCCAGCAGTGCCCACATCGAAATCCATGGTCAGGCCTCACTTATGCACGACGCCTACTTTGAACTGATCTTTGGATTGCTCTCGGCGATCGTACTGGTCTATCTATTGATCGTCGTAAACTTTCAATCCTGGCTCGATCCCTTCATCATCATTACCGCCTTGCCAGGAGCGCTGGCAGGTATCGCCTGGTCGCTGTTCCTGACCCAAACGCGATTGTCGGAACCGGCACTGACAGGCGCTATCATGACCATGGGCACGGCCACCGCCAATTCAATTCTCGTTGTCTCCTATGCGAGGGAGCGACTGCAAGAGCACGGCAATGCGCTGCAGGCCGCAATCGAAGCAGGGAAAACCCGGTTCCGTCCGGTGCTTATGACGGCCTCGGCCATGATCATGGGGATGGTCCCCATGGCGACAGGGTATTCTTCGAATGCCCCGCTGGGTCGCGCCGTGATCGGCGGCTTGCTCATGGCCACCGTCTTCACCCTGTTTTTCGTCCCCTGCATCTATGCCATGATCTATAACAGACGAGCGATTCGCCAGATGGAGCGTGCACGATGATGCAACGCCTTCTAGGAAAAGTCGTGGCATTGTCCGCAATCCTATTGGTCATCTTGTACCTTGGCTATCGCATCCATGAAGCCAAGAGCGACGCCGCCGCCCTGCAAGCGAAAACGCTCGAAGACGCCGTCCCCACCGTAGCCATCGTCCATCCAAAACCGGCGGCCTCGAGCGAAACCATCATCCTGCCTGGGAATATCACCGCCTGGTTCGAGGCGCCGATCTACGCGCAGGTCTCCGGCTATGTGAAGATGTGGTACAAGGATTACGGCGCGCTGGTGAAGAAAGGAGACATCCTTGCCGAAATCAACGCGCCGGCGCTGGATGCCCAGTACGCACAAGCCAAAGCGGATTTGGAGTCGGAGCGCGCGAAATATGCCCTGGCGGACATTACCGCAAAGCGCTGGCTTGCGCTCCGTCCAAACCAAGCGGTGTCCGAGCAATCGATCTCGGTGAAAGTTGCAGAGGCGAAAGCCGAAGCGGCCAAAGTGAAAGCCTCAGAGCAGAATGTTCGCAATTACGAGGCGCTCATCCGCTTCAAAACGATCGTGGCCCCCTACGAGGGCGTAGTAACCGTGCGCAACATCAACGTCGGCGACTACGTCAACAAGGAAGGCACCATCAGTACGCCCGGCTCGATCAGCAATCTGTTCACCGTCGCCGACGTCAGCATGATGCGCCTTTTTGTCAATGTACCGGAATCGTTTGGGCCTTTCCTCCAGCCGGGGTTGACGGCCGACGTCACCGTGCCGCAGCTGCCCGATCGTCATTTCACCGGAAAATTCCTGACGGTCGCGAAGGGTTTCGACGTCAATACGCGCACCGCCGTCACCGTGTTCACAATCGACAACGACGACAGAGCCTTGTGGCCCGGCTCCTACGCCAAAGTCTTGCTGACGGCCCCCGTCGATAGAAAGGTGTTCAGGATCCCCTCCACGGCATTGGTGTTCCAGGAGCATGGCACTCAGGTGGCCCTCGTGACGGATGACGACCGCGTGCACCTGCAAAACATCACCGTGTCCCGGCTCCTCGACAACGCCGTCGAAGTATCGGAGGGCCTTTCTCCGAATGACCGCATCGTAAACAATCCGAGTGCCGCATTACTCGAAGGCGACAAGGTGCGCATCGTCACGCCGGCGCCGGGCTATGATCTCGCTCAGACCGAGTCATCTGTGCCGAAAGACCCATCATCGAAGGATGAATCGCAACCAAAGCCATCGACCATGTCACCCTCGGCCTTACCCTGAGGGGCACGACATGCGAGCAGGACATGGCATGAGGGCTGTCGTTACCCTACATACGTCGTTTACTGGCCTACTGGTCCTCCTGGTGAGCCTGACAGCTTGCAGCTCTTTGTTCCCGACTCTCGATCTTTCGCCTCCCTATCAGCCGCCCGAATATGTAGTTCCAGCCTCGTGGCATGGATCGAGCCCCTTCGTCGAGGCCAACCCGTCGGACGGCGAATTGCGCCCCGATTGGTGGAAGCTCTATGACGATCCGGTCCTGAACAACCTGATCGACCAGGCCATGGCGGCGAATCCGGAGTTGGAGGCCGCTGCCGAGCGGTTCGTCCAAGCGCGCGACATGATGATGAAGGCGCGCTCTCAGTACCTCCCTCGCCTCGGTCTGGGATTCGGAGCTTCGGACAATCGAGCCTCAGAGAATGCGCTGTTCTTTCCGCAGGGTATTTCGCAACAGGCCTCGTCGGTTTCTCTCGGAGGCCTGGCCTCGTGGGAGCCAGATTTTTGGTCCGCGCTTCGCAATGCCACGCGCATCGAGACCTATCGTGCAGAGGAACGGGCTGCTGATTACGGGCTCGCACGGCTCAGCCTGCAGGCGGAAATCGGAGCCAACTACTTTCTGCTGCGCGGCTACGACGCGCAGATTGCCATTTATACTCAATCGATCGAGCTGTATAAGCGTTCGCTCGACATCGTCAAGGCTCAGTTCGCAGGCGCCATTGCATCCGCACTCGACGTGGCCCGCGTTGAATCGTTGTTGTTCACGACGGAAACGCAGTTGGCGCGGGTCCAAGGACAAAGACAGGTGACGGAGCAAGCGATTGCCATTCTTGTCAATATGGCACCAGCCAGTTTCACCATTAAACCTAAAATGGTTGAGGATCTTCGCGTCGCAAACTTTACGATGCCACGTACCCTACCCTCTACATTGCTTGAACGCCGACCGGACATCGCCAGGATGGAACGGCAGATGGCCCAGGCCAACCGCGCCATCGGCATTGCCCGTGCCGCCTTTTACCCCGATGTGAGGTTTCGAGCCGGCGGAGGATTCGAAGACGACGGCTTTAATTTGCTCACGCTCGCCAATAGTTTCTGGTCTTACGGTGCCACGGTCTCCCTGCCGCTCTTTCAGGGCGGATTTCGCCGCGCGCAATTGCAGCAGTCCTGGTCTGCCTATCGCGAGACGGAAGATCGCTACCGTGCAACCGTCCTCAACGCCTTTCGTGAAGTCGAAAACAATCTCAGTCTGACCAATCAACTCACGCTCGCCGCCAACCGACAGGATGCCGCCGTGGGCGCCACGTTCAAGGCACAATCTCTCACGACGGAACTCTATCAGGGGGGCTTAGCATCCAGCCTCGAACTCATCTATGCGCAGGTTGCGACCCTGACAGCGCGCATCGAGTCTGTCCAGATCAAGGCTGAACTGCTGCAAAGCTCGGTGGGGCTCATCCGTGCGCTCGGTGGTGGATGGAATCGGAACCAATTGCCGAGCGACGACCAAATTCAGCCGTTCGGGACCTTCCAATATGTCAATCTCGATAGGCCACCGCCCGTCAAGGGAATCGATGTCAATGCGCCGGATAACACCATACACAACGACCTTACCAAGCCCATCCTGCCCTGAGCAGAACGGCGATCAGGCGAGCGGCTTGCGCATAGCATGAAACTCGAGCCGCTCTCACGTAGCCACGTCCGACCAAACACTCGCAGAACTTCTGAGAGAGCGAATCCGCACACGCCGCTCAGATCGAATTCAAACAGGCTCGCGGCGGTAATGCGGTAGCCCTGCTCCTTGTTGCGAAATCACAGGGGCGGTCGTGCGGTTGCTACGGGTGATTCCGTGACGATGTCTCTGGTCCCAAAGTTGCTTCAGCAAAAGGTGCTATTGTCGGTGACGTTCGTATTCTCCGGCTGTGAAGCCTCGTTCCACACGACGTCCCGCGAATGGAGCCGCGTGATGGATTATGTAAAGCCCTCGGAAATCGTCAGAGATTGGGTGAGCACACCTCGAATCGGAACCCGCTCCGCCCTAGCCGTCGGCGATCGTTCTCGGTATTTGCCTTCGTTTTAACCTCTTATGGAAAGCTTCCTGACCGACCCCCAACAGACCCGGCTCAGGGGATGGCAGTTCGCCCTGTTCAATGCCGTGATGGGCCTCGCACATATGGTGGTGCTCTTTAACGCCGGCTCCTACGTGGCGCTTCTGCCGCATGCGGCCGGCAACTTGGGTGGCGTGCTGCCGAGCTTCGGGACCTGGGCACAAACGGATTTCATGATCGCTCTGGCGTTGGCATTCCCTATCGCACGCTGGCTCTCCACTCGCTACGGTGAATCCCGCGTCTTTATCGCCGCCTTCTTCGCCTACGCAGCGGCGTCAAGCTTTTGCGCGATCGACAACACCATCAGCGCCTTCGTCCCGGCCCGCATCGTGCTCGGCCTGGCCGGCGGTCTCACACTGCCTTTGGGACAGACTTTGTTGTTAAGGGAATATCCGGATCGGCTGAAGTCCATGGGTCTGGCCATCTGGGGACTCTTCACCCTGATGCCCTTCACGGCCGGATTGGCGTTGGGCGGCTGGCTCGGGGATGAATGGGGCTGGCGGATGCTGTTTTACCTCAACATTCCCCTCGCCTTGTTTATCGCCGGCTTCACCGCCGCGCTCCTGCATGGACGTCCGTTCGAGGTCAGACACGAGCGCTTCGATTTCGTCGGATTTCTGTTATTGGCAGTGCTGTTCATGGGAATCCAGACGATCTTGAACGGAGGAAACGACTTTGACTGGTTCGATGACCCCTGGTTACAGGCGCTCTTGTTGCTCGTCATCGCGACGGTGCCTATTTGGATCGTATGGGAGCTGGGGGAGCGCTGGCCGGCGGTTGATCTTCGTCTCTTTCGGCATCGCAATTTTGCGATCGGCCTACTCTGCCTCGCGCTGGGCTTCCTGTCCATCCAAGGCTTGCTCGCGCTGTTTGTCGTGCAACTTCAAGTCTTGATGGGATACTCCTCGTCGCTGGCCGGCATGGTCTTTGTCCCGATGATCGTCTTTGGTGTACCGCTGATCGCAGTCATGCACGAGGTCGCAAAACGGCTGGATGTCCGTCTGCTCGCAAGCCTCAATGCCGTTGGGTTTGCAGCCACGTTCTACTGGATCGGACTCTTCGATGATCCCCAGTCGTACGACCAGATCTTTTGGCCGATGGTCGTGGAAGGCATCTTCCTCGGTTCATTCTTCACGCCGCTTACGGTCTTGACGCTGCATGGCCTGTCCGGCGATCAGATGCTGCGCGCGGCTGAGGTGGCCAACGTATTCCGGATCGCCGCGGGCGCGCTCGGCATCACGTGGCAGGGCGTGGTGGTGTTTCGACGCCTGCCGTTTCATCAATTGCAACTCAGCGACCATTTTGGCGGACGGATATCAGCCTCCTACGACCCGTTTCAGCAGTTGACCTCGAGGTTGCAAGAGTTCGGATTCGATCCGGCTATGATTCACCGAAAGCTGCAACTGCTGATGAAGCAACAGGCGGGCATTCTGGCGCTGAACGATGCCTTCCTCTTGTCGAGTTATCTCTGCATGGGACTGGCCCTCCTCGTCTGGTGTGCACGATCCAGCCGCGTGCCGGTTATGGGACAGGCCGAGGAGGTGCGGGAACGGCGCGCGGAGGAACTGATGGAGCAACCGTGACGAGCAGTCTTCAAGACATACGAAAATGCGGAAAACCGCTGCTAGTGTCGGCGTTGCTCGTCGCGTCCGGCTGCGCCTGGATTCCCAAAGGCGATCCACCAGCGGCTTACCTTGAGCCACCTGAGTTGAAGGAAACCCTCGCCGAAGTTACCAGCCGGCTCGAACAATGGCCGGATGACCGTTGGTGGGAGCAGTTCAACAACCCGGAACTGAACGAATTGATGGAAACGGCACTCAGGGACAACCCCGGCCTGAAAATGGCGTCCGCCCGCCTGCGGGAGGCCCAGGGGTTCGTGCGCGTAGAAGGCGCACGCCTCCTTCCCTTCTTGGAAGCCGACGCCTCGCTCACCTATGAACGGATTTCACAGCACGGCGTATTCGCGGCCCTCAATCCAGAAGTGGCAGGGGCGCGCATTCTTCTCGGCGTGATCAATCCGCTGAGTTTCCGCTATGAGTTCGATTTCTGGGGGAAGAATCGGGCTCTCTTGGAAGCGGCCCTGGGACAAGCAGCCGCCGAAGAAGCTGAAATGGCACAAGTCCGCCTGCACCTGACGACCGGTATCGCCCGCGCGTATTTCCGCGGTCATGCGCTGTACCGGCAGCTTGAACTGGTGCGTACGATCGTCGAGCTGCGGCGCAAACTCCGCCAGCTTGCCGAGACGCGCTTCAAGCTCGGTCTGGATAACGAACTGACGCTGAAGCAGGCCATCGCGGACTATGAAGCCGCGGTGAAACGACAGGCCAGCGTACGCGATCAGCTGGATGTCCAGCGGCACTTACTGGCCAGACTGACCGGCAAAGGACCGGACGAAGGTCTTCGCCTCTTCAACCGACCGGGATCTGCTCTGCCCGACTCAGTGCCCGCACCGGAACACCTCCCGATGGGATTACTGGTGCATCGTCCAGATTTGGCTGCGACGCTCTACAAAGCCGATTCGGCGGCCCGGCTGGTCAAAGTGGCGAAGACACAGTTCTATCCGACGATCGATTTGACCGCGTTCGTCGGCTTCAATGCGCTGACCTTGACGAAAGGCGCCGACCAGCTGGCGAATCTCTTGTTCAGTGGGCAAAGTTTTTCCTATGGCATTGCCCCGGGTCTCCGTCTACCTATCTTTGAAGGCGGTCGCTTGCGCGGTGAACTGTCCGTGCAACGGGCGGAATACGACGCCGCCGTTGAGTTGTATAACGAGACCTTATTGAGCGCGCTACGGGAGGTGGCTGACAGCCTCAGTGCCTGGCAGGCCACCAAGGAAATGCTCGAGTCGCACCACCGCATCGTCGCCTCGTTGACCGAGGACTGGCAGTTGGCCAAGGTCCGACTCGTGACGGGGCTGGACGACGACCGCGAAGTCTTGCGCCATCGCTACCCGGTCCTCGAGCAGGAATACGCGCTGCGGGCGCTGGAAAGCGATCAATTGGTGGCCGCCGTCGATCTCATTGAAGCGCTCGGCGGCGGCTATAACAATCCCGATATTGCCAAGAGACCGACCACACAACCGAGCTGACACGATGAGCACGACGCACGCCCTGCCCCCTCCGGCGCCTCACATGTATGAAGAGGCGCTGCATGCCCAACGCAGCCGGCGGTTGCTGCTCGTCGCCGGTACCCTGCTGCTCGCGGCGGCGGCCTACGGCCTGTACTGGTGGACCTCGGCGCGGTTCTGGGTGCAAACCGACAACGCCTATGTGACCGGGAACCTCGTGCCCGTGACCGCTCAGGCGACCGGCATCATCACGCACGTGCTGTTTGAGGAAACCCAGTTCGTCAACCGGGGGGACGTCATGATCCGGCTCGACGAGCACGAGGCGTACGCCGCGCTCGGACAGGCGCGAGGCCGTCTTGGTGAAACCGTTCGCCGGATCAACGCGCTCTTTTTGACGCAGCGGCAGCTCGGAGAAAAACTCGCGGCCCGGCGGGCGAGATTGGACGTCATTCGCCACGACGTGGATCGCTACCGGAAAGCCTCTCCCAGCGGTGCAGTGTCAAAACAAATCCTGCAGAACGCGTCGGATCAACTCCGAGCGCTGGAGGCCGACGTCAGGGAAACCCAGGCCGAATATGATGCGCTCGACGCCCAGATCGGCGGGACGACGGTTATGGAACATCCGGCCGTGGAATTGGCCAAGCATGAATTCATCAATGCACATCTCGAATCGGCCCGGCAACTGATTCGTGCACCGGTCTCCGGATATATCGCCAAGCGCAAAGCGCAGGTCGGCGATCGAGTAAAGCCCGGCACAAATCTGATGACGATTGTGCCGCTCGAGCACCTATGGGTTGAGGCCAACTTACGAGAGACCGAAGTGGGGGACATCCGGCCCGGCCAGCCCGCCGAAGTGCGTGTCGATCTGTACGGCAGCAGGCACACGTTTCACGGAACGGTCGAAGGGCTCGTGCCGGGAACCGGCAGCCCCTTCGCGCTGTTGCCGCCGGACAACTCGACTGGCAACTTTATTCATATTACCGAACGAGTGCCGGTTCGCATCGCCCTGCCACCGGATGAAATCCGCGAATATCCGATTCGCCCGGGACTTTCGACGGTCACGAAAATTCGGATCAGCGAGCAGGGCAATTCGGTCTGGTCATCCTTGGCCAAAGCCGAGACCGAGGAGTACCAGACCGATGTGTATGGCGATGAATTGACCCTCGCAGAATCGATGGCGCAAGGCGTGATCGCCGGGAACGTGCGAGCGAACGACCCCGAACGGCCTTTGGCTCAATATCAGGAGCATCGACTCACAGGCGGCGGCGCGCAACAGCCTGACCGTCTATCGCCCCCGTCGGAGAGCCGCCGGTTGAACGGCGCGCCGTTTGGCGAGCGGCGTCGCCTTGAGCGTCCGCTGGAACCCGAATCGTACGTTCCGCCCCGGAGTCCAGACCTGGGATCTGTCTCTGTTCCTCTCACCCCTGCCATCGGACCTCGTTCGCGTGGGCTGGGGCCTGAGGCGGGACCGCCACCCGCCCGGCACGACCCCTTCGACCGCAGCGAGCGGCGCAAGACCGATATCGGCGGCCATGAGGCCGGGCACGTGATCCGCTGATTTGACACGCCTTCCGTCCTCTACTTACGATGAGGCGCAAGGAGCTTCCTCATGAGGGCCTTGGTTCGGTTTTTCAACAACCTGCCCATTGCGCGCAAGCTGTTTCTGGCTTCGGTGATACCCGTCCTCACGGTCATTTCGCTCAGCATCGTCACCTACCGAAGCGTCGAGACTTTCTCCGAAGACGAAAGCGAGCTCAATACGATGTATCTATCTCAACGGCTCTCGGCGGAATATTTGCGCTTGGTTGTCGACCTTGAGACAGGGTTTCGCGGTTTTGTCATTACCAAACACGAAAAGTTTTTGTATCCCTATCGGACGGCGCAGGCCCATGTCCAGGCCGTCGGCCTCTCGCTGGACGAACAAGTGCGGAAGTACGAGGACCATCGAACGCTGCTCTCCAACGTCCGCGGTTTGGTCGCTCAGCTCATGAACGAAAAAGACGAATTGATCGAAGAGGTGAAAGCCGGCCACCAGGAAGAGGCAACAAAGTACATCGAAGAAGGCCGCGGTCGGTTGATCATGGTCCAGATCCGAGAAGAATTGGCCCGTTTCGATCGGGCGCGCCAGCGGACGTTGAATGCCTTGCTCTCGAAACTCTCGCAGGACCGGAGCACGATGTTATCGGTCATCCTCGGCGGCGGCATCCTCGCCCTTTGCCTGATGCTAATGGCTCTTCACTTGATCGCCCGCTCGATTACGGGGCCGCTCGTGTCACTGGCAACAGCGGTCAGTTCCTCTCCCGCAGGCATCGCACCGACGGTCCCCGTCATGGATCGCAAAGACGAAATCGGCAATTTGACGAAAGTCATCCATAGGATGAGTACTCAACTTCAGGCACATCTCGCGACGGTCAGACAATCTGAAGCCGAATTGCGCGGCGTCAACCTCGACCTTTCGGCGTCAGAGGCCAAATACCGCAGTTTGGTCGATCTGGCCCCGTTCGGCATTTTCTCGACCAGAGGATTCGACATCACGTTCAGCAACCGCTACAACCGCATCTTGGCCGGCTTGGATCCAGATGGCAACGACACTCCCGACGCGTTTCGTCAATGGATTCACCCGGAGGACCGAGAACGGGTCCTCACCGAATTCGCCCGGGCGGTGGAAGAACGCAAGCCGTACGAAACCGTATTTCGATTCCTCCATCAGGATGGCACCATGCGCAAGGTCCTCAGCCGGCGCATTCCGGTCGATCAAGAGCCGGGGCAACCGGTGGTGTATCAAGGATTCAACATCGATATCACGGCCCTTCACGATATGCAGCAGCAATTGAGCCGCGCCGAGCGCCTGGCCACTCTGGGACAGGTGGCCGCCGGCATCGCCCACGAGATTCGCAATCCCCTTGTCGGAATCGGGTCAACGGCTTCCCTCTTGCGGGATGACTTTGAACCGGACGATCAAAAGCGGGCGGACCTCGATACTATTCTGAGCGAGACCCGCCGGCTTGATCGCATCGTGAATCAAATCATCGACTACGCCCGCCCGAGGGATTTCATGCCAACCACGTGGGCAGTCGAGGACATCATCGACGATGTCTTGAAGCTGTTGGATACGCGGATTGAAACCCAAAAAATCCGGGTGCTGCAGTCCTGTGCTTCGACATTAGCCGCGTTCGCCGACCGGGACCAAATCAAACAGGTCTTGCTGAACCTGTGCCACAACTCACTTGATGCCATGCCGAACGGCGGCGAACTGCGCATCAGCGCCGGGCAGGCGTTAGGGACGGGGGACACCGGGATCTTCATTGAGGTGGCCGACACGGGCTTCGGTATTGCAACGAAGGACTTGTCTCAGGTCTTTCAACCGTTTTTTACCACCGGCAAACGGCATGGAACCGGATTGGGATTGGCGATTTGCCGCAATATCGCTGAAGCGCACGGAGGCGACATTGCATTGACGAGCGAACCAGGCCGGGGCACGAAAGCCCGACTTTGGCTGCCGCTTCGGCCGATGGAGCTCGGGGGAATGCCAACATGAACGCCACGATCTTCGTCACCGACGATGAGCCGGCGATTCGCTCTGCGCTCGTGAAGCGTCTTTCCAAGCGGCATCATCGTGTCCTGGCGTTCGAATCCGGCGAGGCCTTGCTTCAGGCCTTGGACCATGAAGCGCCGGACGTCATGCTCTTGGATGTCAAGATGCCGGGCCTTTCAGGGCTCGAGACACTCAAAGCCTGCCGCGCCAAGGCGCCGTTCGCTCTCGTGATCATGCTCACCGCGTACGGGACGGTACAGGACGCGGTGGAAGCCATGAAGCTCGGCGCCTACGATTTCGTCATCAAGACGGTGGATCTCGATGGGATGGACCAGGTGCTGGATCGAGCGCTGGAGCTGTTCACACTGCGACGTCGCCTGTCCTTTCAGAATGAGCAGGACCGGAATCAATATGCGATGGATCAGTTGATCGCCGACAGCGCAGCGATGAAGAGTCTTCTTGAGCAGATTCGCGAAGTTGCCAACAATCCCAAGAGCACCGTTCTCCTGCTGGGTGAAACCGGCACGGGCAAAGAATTTGTCGCCCGCGTGCTCCACCACAACGGGAGCCGTGCAGCTGCTCCGTTCATCGGCGTGAACTGCACAGCCATTCCGCGAGACCTCTTCGAAAGCGAGCTGTTCGGCTATGAGCGCGGAGCCTTCACTGGCGCGCATCAGCGCAAACTCGGGCTGCTCGATCGTGCGGAAGGAGGAACGCTGTTCCTGGATGAAATCGGCGATCTGGACTTGACCATGCAAGCGAAGCTCCTGCGGGTGTTGCAGGAACGGACTTTCCGGCGCCTCGGCGGCACGACCGACATTGCTGCGGATTTCCGTTTGATCGCCGCCACGAACCGCGACCTCAAGAAGGACATCGCGACAGGGGCCTTTCGAGAAGATCTCTTCTTTCGGCTCAACGTCGTCGCGCTGGAATTGCCCCCGCTGAGACAGCGGCCGGAAGACATCTTTCCTCTGAGCATGCAATCGTTGCTGCATTATGGACATGAGTTCGGCAAAGACGTGACAGAGATCGACGCTGAGGCCAGAGGGTTATTGGAACGCTATCACTATCCCGGCAATATCCGTGAGTTGCAGAACATCATCGAGCGTGCAACAATTTTTTGTAAGGGACGGACGCTGAATGCCAGTTGTCTCCCCCGGGAATTGCGTGATCCGGTCAAACAGACGGCCACAGCCCTGCCACATGGAGACGGTCAGGTGATCCGCGTCGAAATGCAGGTGGGCAAGCACACGCTGGGCGAGATAGAGGACAGCATCATTGAGGAAAGCCTACGGATCGCCGATTACAATAAGAGCCTGGCAGCCAAGCAGCTAGGGTTGACGAGATTTGCATTGGACCGGCGCTTGAAGAAAATCAAAGACAGTGAGCAGTGAGCAGTGATGGATGAAGAAGGGGCTAGGGGCTAGGGGCTAGGGGCTCGCCTCTCGCCTCGGGCCCCTCGCCTCGCGCCATTAGGTTTGATTCGGAGCCACAAAGACTAGTACTTTGAGCCGTTGCCCGCTGTCGTTCTTCACGCCATGTTCTTCACCCGCCGGGGCTAGGGTGCCTTGCCCAGGTCCCAAGACATGTTTTTCAGCCCCCACCTGGAAGGTGCCCTGGCCCTCGAGAACGAGATACACCTTATCCTGCTCGCCGTGGATGTGTCCTTTTTGCTCCTGACCCGGTTCAAAGCAATAGACGTCGCAAAAGAATCGCGGGGTTTGAAAGATGTTGTTCTTCTTCATTTTATCGGCACCAAACGATTGATATTCATCGAGTTTTATAATCTTCATCAGGGCTCCGTTTCTTCTGCCACACTGTTGAGACAGGATGATGCGTAATTCTCTGCCTTTGACCGATCGGATGCGTTTCGGCTACCCTCAGTCCGGGCCGCTGAGGCATCATGAATCGAGCAGAGCGACGCCGTCAAGAAGCCGCACGAGGAAGAGACCAACTCCGCCCTATGGCGACGGTTGAGGCCTGGCTCGAGGAAGGACGCGCGCACCAACAAGCCGGACGCCTGATGGAAGCAGAAGCAGCGTACCGCCGGGCCCTCGATCTTTCCCCGCAGCATGCGGAAACGCTTCACCTCCTGGGCCTCGTGGCGTACCGACAGCACCATCTTCCCGAAGCCTTGACGTACCTGCACGCGGCGATCGAACAACAGGACTCTTCTCCTGTCTACTGGTTCAATCTAGGCGTCGTCCTGCAGAAAGCCGGCCGTTCCCACGAGGCGGTGACCGCGTATGAAAAAGCCATCGCGCTGAATCCCCGTTATGCTGAGGCGCACGGAAATCTCGGCAACGTCCTGCGCGAGGTGGGCGAACTGTCACGAGCCGTCAGCGCCTATCAGCAGGCCTTGGCGCTTAACCCGGCCCACGCGGACACGCACAACAACCTTGGCGTCGCCAGGAAAGAGCAGGGCCATCTTAAAGACGCGGTCGAGTGCTACAAGAGAGCCATCGACCTGAAGCCGACGCACGCCGAGGCCTATAACAACTTGGGCCTTGCGCTGATGGAGATCGGCACGCTCCACGACGCTATCGCAGCCTTTCAGCAGGCTCTTGCCATCATGCCGGCCTACCAGACGGCTCGCTATAACTTGGGTATGGCCTTCTCATGGGCGGGGGACGAGAC
>DATIGH010000162.1:0-4268 GCA_035454845.1 Nitrospira sp. | reverse complement strand
CTGACTGCATGGGCGATGGCATGCGCGCTTTCGAGCGCGGGAACGATGCCCTCTTCCCTGGCGAGAAGATCGAAAGCCGCCAGTGCCTCCTCATCGGTCGCGGATGTGTAGGTGGTCCTACCGATCTCGCGCAAGTAACTGTGCTCGGGACCTACGGCTGCGTAATCAAGACCCGCGGACACCGAGTGGGTCAAGTTGATCTGGCCATCCTCGTTCTGCAGGAGATAGGTCATGGTCCCTTGCAGCACACCGGGCGTCCCGCCTGAAAACCGGGCGGCATGCTTCCCGCTGCCGACGCCGAGGCCTCCGGCCTCGACGCCCACCATCTTGACCCTCTTATCCTTCAAAAATGCGTGAAACAGCCCAATGGCATTGCTTCCCCCGCCGACGCAGGCGATGAGAGAGTCCGGCAATCGCCCTTCTGCCTCAAGGATTTGCTTTCTCGCTTCTTTGCCAATGATGGATTGAAAATCACGGATCATCATGGGATAGGGATGCGCGCCGAGCACCGAGCCGAGAATATAGTGCGTGGTCCGGATGTTCGTCGTCCAGTCCCGCATGGCCTCGCTGATCGCATCCTTGAGCGTCCGGCTCCCTGCATTCACGCCAGTCACCGTGGATCCCAACAGGCGCATGCGGAAGACGTTGAGCGCCTGGCGCTGCATGTCCTCCGTGCCCATATAAATTTCACATTGCAACCCGAACATAGCCGCGACGGTCGCCGTCGCGACGCCATGCTGGCCGGCTCCAGTTTCGGCAATAATCCGCGGTTTCCCCATTCGTCTGGCAAGAAGTCCCTGACCGATGGCGTTGTTGATCTTGTGGGCGCCCGTATGGCAAAGGTCTTCCCGCTTGAGGTAGATCTTGGCGCCCCCCAGGCGGTTCGTCAGCCGCTTGGCAAAGTACAAAGGCGTCGGCCGCCCGACATAGTGCGCGAGATAATCGGCGAGCTCGGCCTGGAACCGCCGATCCTTCTTGGCTTTGGCATATTCCCGTTCCAATTCCAAGAGTGCCGGCATCAACGTCTCGGGGACATAGCGCCCCCCGTATGAGCCGAAGCGACCCTTGTGGTCCGGCAGGACCGCCGTGCGTTCTCGGTTCGTCATGGTGCGGGCAGTATAAACAGGCTTACGAAGAAGAGACAACCCTTACAGCCTCCAGAAACGCACGGAGCTTGGCGCGGTCCTTTTTGCCTGGAGCCGATTCGACTCCGCTGCTGACGTCCACGCCATAAGGACGGACCACGCGGATGGCCTCTGTGACGTTGTCGGCGGTGAGACCGCCTGCGAGCAGGATGGGCGTGCTTTTGGCCACTTCGGCGGCCAGAGTCCAGTCGGTGACCTGTCCGGTTCCTCCATAGGCCAGCTCTGAAAACGTGTCGAGAACAAATCCGCGAACGCTGCCGCGCCCTTGGTACTCGGCCAAGGCCAATAGACTCTCGCGATTCTTGAGCCTCAGCGCTTTGATCACCGGCCTGGATAATTCGTGGCAGTATGAGGCGTTCTCGTCTCCATGGAGCTGAGCCATGCCGAGGTGACAAGTATCCATGATGGATCGTACGGTCGCCAGGCCCTCATTCACGAACACACCGACGGACACCACGAGCGGGGGCAGCTCGGCGATGATCTGTCCGGCGATGGCCGGCACGACATAGCGCGGACTCTTCTCATAAAAGACGAATCCCAACGCGTCCGCGCCTGATTCGACGGCCGCCAATGCATCTTCACCATTGGTGATGCCGCATACTTTTACTTTGATGTTTCGCTGCATCACCGTCGCCCTTCAGCGGTCGTGGAGTCGCCCCGCAACTCCCTAATCTTAGCCCGGCAATCGGGAGCGGTGATGAGCGATTCGCCGATGAGCATGGCATGTACGCCCATGTCGAGGAGTTGTTCGACGTGGCTCCTGGTATGAATGCCGCTTTCGCTGACGATGAGTTTGTCGGACGGAATACGAGGAGCGAGGCGCTTGGTCACCGTGAGATCGGTCGTAAAGGTCGTGAGGTCGCGATTGTTGATGCCGATCATTCGAGCGTTCGGTATCCATTCCAGCACGGTGTCGAGTTCGCGTTCGTGATGGGTTTCGATCAGGACGTCGAGTGAAAGCTCGCGGGCCAGGGCGTGGAAATCCACGAGCTGGGCCCGCTCGAGCGCGGCCACGATCAGCAGCACGGCATCGGCACCGTACGCGCGAGCTTCATAGAACTGCAGCTCGTGGACCATGAATTCCTTGTTGAGGGCCGGCAAAGGGACCAAACGCTTGATGTCGCGCAAATACTCCAGGCTCCCCTGGAAAAAATCCTTGTCGGTCAGCACTGAGAGTGCCGGCGCTCCCGCTTCCTGGTAGGCTCTCGCAAGCCCGACAGGATCGAATCGCTCTTCGAATTCTGGGCGCAGAAGACCCAGGCTCGGCGAGGCTTTCTTGATCTCAGCGATCAGTGCGGGACTCGTGGAGGTTGTCGTCGCCTCGAGTGCAACGGCAAAGCCGAGCGGACCGGCAGTGTCGCGGATATGTGCCTGGAGTTCGGAGAAATAGCCGCGGCTTTGCTTATGTCGCAATTCGGCTTTTTTGTGTTCCAAAATTCTGGACAGGATCATACGTGCGAGGCCTTGCGTGTAAAGGCGACCAGCCTGGCGAGTTTTTCGGCGGCGGCACCCGAATCGATGATCTCTGCGGCGAGGCGAAAGCCTCCTTGAAGCGTCTTGGCTTTCCGGCCGGCCACCAGCGCCGGCGCGGCGTTGAGACAGACCACGTCGCGCCTGGGACTCTTCTTGCCTTGGAGGACGTCCCTGGTGATGGCGGCGTTGTCCGTCGGCGATCCGCCTGTCAATTCTTTGGGCGACACGCGCTCGAGCCCGAACTCATGCGGCGTCAACACATAATTGGACAGGACCCCGCCTTTGGCTTCGGACACAATCGTACGATCCGATAGCGTGATCTCGTCGAGCCCGTCCATGCCGTGCACGACGAAGCAATGCTGCGACCCAAGATGCATGAGCACCTTGCCGAGCAGTTCCGTCAAGCGCGGTTCATAGACCCCGAGGACCTGAACGGTCGCTCCGGCGGGATTCGTCAATGGGCCGAGCAGGTTGAGCATTGTGCGGATCCCCATCTCCTGCCGCGTCCCGGCGCAGTGCTTCATGGCGCCGTGGTAGAGAGGTGCGAACAGGAATCCAATGCCGATCTCGTTGATACAGTCTCCCACGCGATCGGGGGAGAGGTTGATATCTACGCCCAGCTCAGAGAGCACGTCGGCGCTGCCTGATTTCGACGATACGGACCGATTCCCGTGCTTGGCGACCGTCAAACCTGCGCCGGCCACGACGAAGGCGGTTGTGGTCGAGATATTGAACGTGTGACGGCCGTCGCCGCCGGTGCCGCATGTGTCGACGACAAGCGAGGCGCCGACGGCAATCCGGACGGCGTGATCGCGCATGGCGCGCACCGACCCTGCGATTTCTTCGACGGTCTCTCCCTTCAGGCGAAGTCCCATGAGGTAGGCGGCGATCTGTGCCGGTGTCGCCGCGCCGGCCATGATCTCGCGCATGGTCTCTTCCGCTTCCTTTTCAGCAAGCGGCAGCCGGTCGGCCAGTTTCGCGATGGCGTCTCTGATCGTCATCTAAGAGACCGTGGCTCGTCGTTCGTCACTCGTATCTTGTCGCTCGTGGCTCGTATCTCGCAGAAGCCGCTGACACGCTGGAAGCATCGCATGCTGACAGGAGTACGCTCATACTGCGCGTGAACGAGCTTGCGAGCATGTCAGCTTGGAACTTGTCACCCCGCTAGAGTTTTAGGAAGTTCCTCAAGAGGTCTTTTCCTGCGGTGGTCAGGATCGATTCTGGATGGAACTGTACTCCCTCGATGCCGAGCGAGGCATGACGCATGCCCATGATTTCGCCTTCTGCCGTTTCGGCGGATATCTCAAAGCAGGACGGAAGGCTTGATCGTTCGACGATGAGCGAATGATAGCGGGTGGCATCGAAGGGATTTGGCAGCTGGCGGAAGATCGTGCGTCCGTCGTGCTGAATGCGGGATGTCTTGCCGTGCATGAGGCGTTCAGCTCTCACCACTTGACCGCCAAAAGCCACCGCCAGTGCCTGGTGACCCAGACAGACCCCGAGCACCGGCATGCGTCCGGCGAAATGCTTGATCACCTCCACCGACACGCCGGCCTCGCTTGGAGTGCAGGGTCCCGGCGACACCACGATGCGGCTCGGCTTCAATACCTCGATCTGTTCGACGGAAATCTTGTTGTTCCGGTAGACACG
>DATIGH010000161.1:0-11373 GCA_035454845.1 Nitrospira sp. | reverse complement strand
GCCGGAGCGGGCTGATTTTGCAAGGCTTACTCAAGCCGACGGAATGCGAGGCCTTTGGAACGAGCTGCACGCCGGATCAACCGTTGGGCGCGCCGATGGTGTCCAGCGAAGGCGCGTGCGCGGCCTATTACCGGTATCGGAGGCCAGGGGACTGACACCCATCCACGCGTGGTCGCGTGGTGTCTGTCCTCTCTTAACACCACGTAGCGGGACTGGCACCGTCGGCGACGGAGCCTGTCCCGTGTTCGAAATGCCCATGACCTGTCCGACGCCGTTTAAAAGCGCGACGATCCAGCTGGCCCATGGAGGCGGTGGCAAGCTGATGCAGGACCTCTTCCGTGAGCTGGTCGTCCGGTCCTTCGCCTCTCCGAGTCCGGCCCTGCTGCACGACGGAGCCACAGGGCCGATCCAGGAAGGCACCATGGCCTTCACTACTGACTCGTATGTCGTGCATCCGTTGTTCTTTCCCGGGGGGGACATCGGCAGCCTCGCCGTCCACGGGACCGTCAACGATCTGGCCATGTGCGGCGCGCAGCCCCGCTGGCTCAGCGCCGCGTTCATCCTGGAGGAAGGGCTTTCATTCGAGACGCTCGGGCGCGTCGTGCACTCGATGGCCATGGCAGCCAAGGACTGTGGCGTCCCGATCGTGACCGGCGACACCAAGGTGGTGGACCGCGGGAAGGGCGACGGGATCTACATTAACACCTCGGGGATCGGCGTCGTGCCATCCTCCGTAACCGTCGGGCCGCAACGTGTCCGGCCGGGCGACGTGATCCTCGTGAGCGGCGATCTCGGGTCGCATGGCATTGCGGTGCTCAGCGTGCGGGACGGCCTGTCGTTCGCCGGCGAAGTGGGCAGCGATTCGGCGCCGCTCCATCGGGTGGTGGCGGATCTTATCGAGTCGGGCGTAGAGATTCACTGTCTGCGCGATCTGACCAGGGGCGGGCTCGCCAGCGCGCTCAACGAAATCGCGTCGGCTTCGGACCTGACCCTCTCGATCGACGAACGCGCTATTCCGGTTCGACCCCAGGTGCAGGGCGCCTGTGAGGTCTTGGGGCTCGATCCGCTGTACGTCGCGAACGAAGGTCGTTTCGTCGCGTTTGTCCCTCAGGCCGACGCGGATCGCGCCTTGGCCGTGTTGCAACGCCATCCCGTATCACGCCACGCGTCGCTGATCGGTGAGGTGCCGTTGAAGGAGGCGCCTGCGGTCGTGCTCAGGACCGTGCTGGGCACGCACCGGGCGCTCGACCTCCTGTCCGGCGAGCAGTTGCCGAGGATTTGTTGATCAGGATATCCGGATTCGACGCGTGATCTGTCCGTTACTCTCCCAATAGGTATGTTTCTTTGCCAACGACAAATCATCCGCAGCAGGCTGAATATTTCCTGCCTGATCGATCGCACGCGAGGTAATCGTATGCTCGCCCGGTGTGGCATCCTTCCAATCCAGGCTCCAGAATTTCCAGGCGAAGTCCTGATCCTGACCGCGCAAGATTCTAGCGAAAACCCACGGTCCGTCGTCCACGCGGACCTCGACCCTTTGGATCGAACCTCCCCAGGCTGCTCCCTCGATCTGATAATGGCCGCCTCGTGAGATGACTCGTGACGTGACGGATTTGACCCGCGCCCGTCCCACGACCTTCTGCGTCCAAACAGTTCCCCCGCCGTCTCGAGTCTCTTCACGAATCGTCACATAGTCCCTCGACATGAACCGGCCGGCCCAGCGGGTTTCAATGACCTCGATCCGTGAGAGCCATTTCACGTTCGCCACGCCATACCACCCCGGCACAATGAGACGAACCGGGAACCCATGATCATGCGGCAGTGGCTCGCCATTCATCTCGTAGCACAGCAACACCTCGGGACGCATGGCCTCAGAGACGGACAGGCTGCGACTGAACTGCTGACGCATCTTCACGTTCCGCACTTCCTCTTCCCCAGCGTCCGCTCCGAAAAAGACCACGTCGATGCTCTCAGGTCTCAGGCCTGCCTCCTGCAGGAGCGGGGCGAGAGGGGTCCCGGCCCATCGTGCCGTGCCGATTCCGCCGGTAAACCAGTCGAATCCGTGATTCCCCGCACATTCCAACGTGAACACCACCTCCTGCCGAGGCCGCCGTTTCAACTCCTCGAAGGTGTATGCCCTCGGATGCCGGACCAACCCGGTGATCTCGAGGCGGTACTCTTCGGGCCGAATCACCGGACGGTTGTAATGGCTCACGCAGAAAAACTGATCATTCGGGGTGATCCACTCGTTCAATTTCTCCCAGTCCAACCGGTTTAGTTCTCCGTAAGCTTTCACGGCGGCCTCCGGGGCCGCGGGCGGCCGGTCCATGAATGGGATGACGTGTCCCTCAGCCGCTCCGGCCAGTCGCGCAAACAGTGTTGAATCCATCATCGCCACAAGGGCTAGCATGGAGCTTCCCTTAAAGAGAAAATCCCGCCGGCATAGACCGGCTCCTTCCGGCACCTGGTCCTCTCCACTTTCTTCATTTTCTGAATCCATCGCGTTTCTCCTTATCTTAATGCCCTGCGTTATCGGAATAATGCCAACAGCGTAGGGACAAGCAACCAGAACAATCCTTTCAAAAGAAAGAACGAAAATCCGGTGAAACCAAGAGACCGCAACCATAACTTTCGATCGATGGTGGCTCTGGTCTGTCCAATGCTCATCGTATCCCTCCTTTCACCGAGGACATCAACGTGGTCTTCGATCATGCAGCTCCCAGTGGGGCTCGAGCCGCATCCGTTGAGGTGGAGCGAATCGCCGGAATCAGCATCGGCACCCGCTCGCGGTAGACTGCGTAGGTATTCCCGTGTACCTGCGTGAGATCCCGCTCTTCCCACCGGATGGCAAGCAGAATGTAGATGGTTGTGGCGAGCGCAAACACGAGGTGAGCCGCTGTCATCGTCGGCGCGGCCCAGAAGGTCACGAGCCACCCCACATAGAGAGGATGACGAACATAACGGTAGAGCCCCGGCGTCGAAAACGTCAGCGGCACGTAGGGCCGGCATTGCAGATACAGCCATACCTGTCTCATTCCGAATAAATCAAAGTGATTGATCAGGAATGTCGCGACAAGCACTAACAGCCATCCGCCGGCAAATAACCCGTACAGCAAACCGCGGAGGAGCTGATCCTGGACGTCCCAAATCACTCCGCCCATTGGCTGCCATGCGTGGAACAGAAGCAGCAGCGCGGCGCTCGAAAACAACACATACGTACTCCGCTCCACAGGCTTCGGGACAAACCTGGTCCACCAGCGCTTAAAGGCGGGCCGGGCCATCACACTATGTTGGACGGCAAACATGCCAAGAAGCAGCGTGTTGATGAGCAGGGCCTGTCCAAAGGGCATCGTACCGTCGCCGTCGATCGTTCGGGTGAGACCGAAGTTGCCCAGGAACGCGATCGCATAGAGAAATGTCGCGAGAAACAAGAGGTAGCACAGTGTGCCGTAGCAGAATGCAATAATCCTTTTCATGACGCCTCCTTTTTTCCAGCAGCTTGTAAGCGCTGGTCACTTGAGATGGTTGATTTTGTCTCGAGAGTTAGAGTTTCGGCCATACGTTGCACATCGACCCCATTGATCCTTGTATTCACTTCAACCTGAGACATCGTGTGACCTCGTTTATCTTGACGACGCTGCATCAGTTGCCCAAACAAAATCTGGTCGGCATTGCGGCAAAGCGCTTCACGCTGCATGGTCATGCCCGTTCAAGCGACATTCGACGGAATACAGCTCCGCACGGCGGGACGGCAGAGACCAGGGTGAAATAGGTAGCTCGGATGACTTCCCATGAGAGCGGCTGTCTGCGATTCCAGGGAACAAGCGATAAGGTGCGCGCCAAGAAGCAGTACCCGAACACCACCCGCGCTGTCGTGCCGATGAATTGAACCCAGTGCAACCACTTCAACGGACCGCACAATCCGGCAATCAGCATGGTGAGGTAGACCAGCCGGACTTGCATGGCGAACGCCGCAACGTTTCGCGTGATCCAGAACACATGACCGATCTGTATTAGGCACAGCACGATCGCCAACATCAGCCCCCAATACCAGCCGAACAATCCTGCGCCCAACCCACTCACCGTGAAGAGCCAGTACCACCACGCCATATCTTGGGCCAGTTTCATGTTCGTCTCCTCTCTCAGCTAGAACCGGACGCTACTGCTCCAAAGCAGCATCAATGCCACGACGGGCAAATGTGGAATGGTAAGGGTATTCAGCGACTTAGAGAGAAAGATCCGGCGGACGGCATTCGTGAAAACTCATGATTCATGAATATCCGTGAGCGGGGTCGCGAGTTTTCAGGAGAGAGGAGAGAAGGAAGGTTGGCCGGCGTTCACCCGGACTTCTTGATGTTCAGGGCTTTCATGCGAGAAGTGAGGGTCGACGGATTCATGCCGAGGAGACGAGCTGCCCCGTTATCGCCTGAGACCTTCCAGTTCGTGGATTGGAGCGCTCGAAGGATGTTCGCACGTTCAAGTTCTTCGAACTCGCGTGCTGTGTGGATGGTGACGGGCGTCGACTCGGCTGGGGGATCGGCAACGATCTTGGACGCCGAAGCTTCGGGCAGCGCACGGGCCAAGTTCAAGGTGTCATTGGTGGCCGTGATCACGGCCCGCTCGATGACATTCTGCAACTCACGCACATTCCCTGGCCAGTTGTAGCTCTTGAGGCGGCGGGCAGCGTCTGCGGACAATGGAGCGACGGTCCGGCCGAGTTTGGCGGCGAATCGTTCGGCAAACGCTGAAGCCAGGCGTACGACATCGTCGCCGCGTTCTCGCAATGGTGGAACATGAAGCGGAAACACATTCAGCCGGTAAAACAGATCTTGGCGAAACCGGCCTTCCGTTACGGCCTTGGCGAGGTCACGGTTGGTGGCCGCCAAGACCCGGACATCAACTGTTCTGGTGGTTGAACCGCCTACCGAATCGAATTCGCCTTCCTGGAGAACGCGAAGTAATTTCGGTTGAAGATCCAGCGGCAATTCCCCAATCTCATCAAGGAAGATGGTTCCTTTGTCGGCCAAGGCAAAGCGGCCTTCACGTTTCTTCGTGGCGCCGGTGAACGCTCCCGGCTCATGGCCAAAGAACTCGCTTTCGATTAAGGTGGCAGGAATCGCCGCGCAATTCACCGTGATCAAAGGGCGGTCACGCCTTCGGCTTGCCGCGTGGATCGAGCGGGCCACCAGCTCTTTCCCGGTGCCGGTTTCGCCGATGATCAAGACGGTGGCATCAGTCATCGCCACTTGGCTGATGTCGTGTAACACTTGCTTGAGCGCCGGACTGTCCCCGATCAGAGCGCTGTCCTTATGGAGTGCTTCCAGTTCTTCTCGAAGAATCTCGCGTTCCTCCTGCAGCGACTGTATCTGCCGCTCGGCTTCAATCCTGTCGCGCACGTTTCGTAGAATCAGCGTGGTGAAGCGCTGCTGATGCGATTCATACCGCGCAACTGTGGCCTCGGCCGGAAACGAGCGACCCTCCGGACACCGCGCGGTCAAACCACCACTGACCCAGCAAGAGCGCCGCCCCTCGGGGCGATGATCGAGATCTGTAATGAGTGAATTCAGTCGGCGGGCATCTTTGTCGGTGAGAAATTGACGGAAATCCCGACCGATCATTTTGTCCGCCGGACATTGAAAGACTTTTTCACTGGCCGGATTGGCACTTGTCACCCGCATATCATCATCCAGCTCGATAATGGCGTCCATTGCGCTACCGAGCAAACGGCCCACTTTTTCTTCGCGTGCCCGGACTTCGTCCTCTGCTCGCAGACGTCGGAGTTCGGCCGCCGCACGAGCCGCGAAGATTTTGAAAATGGCATGGACTCGCGGCTCCTCCGGGATTGGGCGACGATCGATGACCGCCATGTGGCCAAGAATGTCCCCTTCTTCGCTGAAGAGGGGCACCCCCATGTAGCTGACGGCGCCGATGGCCAATACATCCGGTTCGTTGGGATACAGGTCGAGCAATCGATCCGGAAAATGGACAAACTGGCGCGTGTCGATGACCTTTTCACAAGGCGATCCGGTGATGTCGACTTCGTAATCCTTGACCCATTGGCCATCCATCCAAAAGGCCAATGCGCGCAGTCGGCGCTTGGCCGGAAAGTACTCGGTCACCCAGGCTCCGTGCGTTCCCAGGGCTTTCGCCAGATTTTGGACGAGTGCAGCAAAAAATCCGTGACCGGTCTCCGTGGCAGTGCCTTCGAGAATGGCACGGAGTGCCGCATCCGTTTCAAGATCTGCCAACGGGCGAGTATCCATGGCTGGGAAGTATGAAAGGCCCGACAGTGAAGTGCAAGGCCCATTTACCACTTTTATTGAATCACAACGCCGCTCGACATATAGTCCATTCTCCAGGGGATGGAGTCCCCCGTTAACCGCCCATGGCCAGGCTGATGACTCCTACGGCTTCACCGCCATTGCCGTAGGATTGCTGCCAAGACGGCACCAGTGCTGAAGTCTAACCCTGGCTGAACGGAGGACTCTTCAATGGAATCAGTCTTTATCGCCGCAACGTGTTGGCTTGCCCTCGCGATTGCTTCCGCTCTCCTGGCTTCCTCTCTCCGAATCTCTATCGCCCTCGTCGAAATCTGTGTGGGCGTGCTGGCGGCAACAGCGATGGAACCTTTTGGCATGGAGCACCTTCTCGATGCCAACTCAGACTGGGTCCGCTTTCTCGCGGCATCGGGCGCCGTTGTTCTGACGTTTTTGGCCGGTGCGGAACTCGATCCCGACGTCGTAAAAAGCAAGTTGACCGAAGTGAGCGTCGTCGGCCTGATAGGGTTCGTGGCACCGTTCCTCGGTTGCGCGGCTCTGGCGTATTACGGACTCGGCTGGAATGCCAATGCAAGCTGGCTGTGTGGTGTGGCTCTCTCGACGACGTCAATGGCCGTCGTCTATGCCGTCATGATGGAAACGGGTTTCAATAGGACAGAGTTTGGAAAGGGAATCCTCGGCTCATGTTTCATCAATGATCTGGGAACCGTTATTGCCCTTGGTGTACTGTTTGCCCCATTCACCTACAGGACAATCGTCTTCATTGTGGCCAGCATGGCTGCCCTGCTGCTCCTCCCAGTCACCACACGATGGTTGACCGCACACTATGCCTACCGCACTGCAGCCATCAGAACGAAGTGGGTCATGCTCATCTTGTTCGGACTGGGGGCACTGGCCTTGTGGTCCGGGAGCGAAGCCGTACTACCGGCCTACCTTGTGGGCATGGTTCTGGCGGGCAGCGCGGCAAGAGACGTGCACTGGATGCGCAGGCTCAGAACGTTGACGGTGGGATTTCTCACGCCGTTTTACTTTCTTCGTGCGGGGACCCTCGTCAGCCTTCCGGCGTTACTTTCGGCACCAATGATATTTTTGGTCTTGCTGGCGGGAAAGGTCACCTCCAAGGTCTTTGGCTTGTATCCGTTTATAAGCGCGTTTCGTGAGGATGCGAAGGAACGATGGTATTATACGTTGCTCATGTCTACCGGATTGACGTTCGGAACCATCTCGGCTCTCTACGGCCTTTCTCATGGATTAGTGACAAAAGAGCAATACTCCTTCCTCGTCGCGGCAGTGATCGCTAGCGCAGTGGTGCCAACCATCATTGCAAGCATCTACTTTGTTCCCCGCCATTTGTTAGTGCAAGCCGATGAGAGAATCAGGGCACGACGGCTGAACGGATTGAGCGACGAAGGCTAAAGCCTCGCCGCTGCTCGCTCGAACTATTCTTTCACGGCGGCAAACTGAAAAATGGCGGGTTTACGGATCCAGTGCAAAAGTTCATGCGAGTAGTCAAATCAAGGCGATCACTTCGAATTACTTCTAGTTGTTACTAGGCGGAACGTTTGCCTTTAAGGAAATGTGTTGAGCCTCCAACGTCCCATCCACCAGTTCACCATGAATGTGCACATGATCGCCCAGGCTGAGATCCGCAAACGTCCCTCCCTCATAAGTCGTTGACGGCGTGATTCGTATGGGATGATTGTTGATACTCAGCTCGCCCGTTTCTCTCACGTGTGTGATGAACCCCTCTAATTTGGCTTCGACGCTGTCCTCTCTGCCTAGCCCCAACTGTTTGACTCGCGTCGCCGTAAGCTCAGCTCCATTTGCAACCATGTCGCGAGCCCTCCAGTGGTCCCCTCGGACATGCACGATCCTTCCATCCCAGGTCTGCGACCCCAAGCCAGACAGGTCATTCACGTCTGCTGCGGAATAGTCCACTGCCAATTGCCCGATCTCAAACCGCTTTGCCGCCGCATCGTGGTTCTTGATGGCTCCCTGAATTTCGTAATGCGGCGTGCCGCTTTGTTTCATGATTAAGGTCGCCACAATGTGGCCATCTCCAGCCACGAGGCCGCTGATTTCCACAAGGTCAATGCCTGGGGTTAGATTCGCCACAGACTGTCCCTGAATGCTCGGGTCGATCACGGTGCCCTCATTCAGAGTAATGAGTTGTCCAAGAACGATTAAGCTTGAGCCATCCCGGGCTACTGATTGCACTACACCCTCCACTGTCTCTTCGTAGAAAATCGTGTTGGCCACTCGGGTGCTGACCTGCTGGCTGTCAGAGGGATCCGTCAACATCCCATTGACGAGCACGACCATCCCAAGTTTCAAGGTATTCTCCTGGCTGCACGGTTCGTCATCAACACAGTAGATAGTATCCGTATTGTCGTACTCTGTGCCTGAGACATAGATGCTGCCAAATCTGTTGATTGGACCTGAGGACACACTTGATACAGCACCGGTCCCGCCGATGCCGCCACCTGTTTGCGGACCACAGGCAGGGAAGGCCGACCAGGCCGCGGCAAGACAAAGAATCGCACCACCGATACGCCAGAATACGATCATCACACTATTTGAGCCATGAATCTGCATTAAGATTCGTCGTCGTCGAGCCGTTCTTCGAAATGATAAATGCCAATGCCAACGCGGATACGTCCTTTGCCTCTGACGGTAGGGTTGACATCACGATCCCGGTGCGAAAGCCAGCGATCGAGGGCCTCGAGCATCTCCTGAGCGCGGGCCTCAGCTACGGTATGAAAGGCCCGAGCTGACTCGACGGGAACATTGTCGTACATCACCTTGCGCTGGATGCGTGGTCTGGTCGGGTTTCCAAAGATGTTATGCTCAATGGTGGCAATCAAATCAGCGGTGTCATTCCCAAGAATGGCGAGTTTCTCTTCGAGACCCTTCTGCGGGACGTAGCCTCGATTCACAAGTCCGACGCGCCCGTCGTTCAATCGCTTCACGGCTCCCACACGGACCAACTCATCGAGCAGTGCGCGCACGGGGATATCGCCGCTGTAGCGTTTGACCAGGGCGGCAAACGATGTGCGTTTCCCGCTCATAGGTAGAGGAGCGGGGTGGCCCTTCCCATCTCCAAAATCCTCATCGCGTAACCACCCTGTGATCACGCGCGTTGCGCGATTGTATTCTTCCTCGTACCGGCCTCGTTGCTCAGCAGGGAGCGCGAGTATGGCTTGTACTTCCTTCCGGGTCAGGCCCGTGAGAATGGCCACCCTTGAAACGGTGGCCTTCTTGCCAGTTATGCCAAACTCATCGTTCGCCACCTGCACGTAAACGTGTTTTACCAGTTCGTAGAACGATTTGGCCGCTACCCCATTGCGCAAAAGAATCCGAACAAGAGGCTTGAGCAACGTGCGTGTAGCGGAAGAAAGGCTTCTCGCGCGGGGAGCACTCATGCGTGGGAAACTATTCCCACAGGCGATCAATGTCAAGCTCTGAGGCCGTCAGGCAATTGTTGGTGAAAAAGTTCCTGCTCCCGCTTGACCACGAATGTCTTGTCAATTACAATTGGGAAAATATTCCCACGAATGCAAGCCACATGAACATTCGTCGCGCTCTCCGTGCGAAATGCCTTGTATGTGTCTTTTTGATGCCGGCGGTGAGTGGCGGTTCGTATCTCGGGTATTTGCAGACCTCAGGGAATTTTCACTCCATCGTGGCCGGCGAGGCCTACCGTTCGGGTCAGCTTAATTATGACGAGTTGGTTCACTACATCAGGGAATATGGAATCAAGAGCATTCTCAACTTGAGGGGAGCAAACAAGGGATCAGATTGGTATGAGGGCGAGGTGGCGGCAACCGACAGAATGCACGTGCAGCTACTTGATTACGGTATTTCAGCCAACAAAGATGTCCCCGATGCGGATATTGCAGCGTTGATGAGGATCATCCGCGAGGCACCTAAGCCCATACTGATTCATTGTAGGGCTGGCGCCGACCGATCTGGCCTGATGGCGTCGCTTTATCTATATTCCACAGGACGGAATGCTGATGAGTCCTTTAGACAACTATCAGTCGCGTACGGACACATCTCATTCTGGAACACTACACAGGCTATGGACCGCACGTTCTGGCGGTATGTGGATGCACATTCACCAGATCGATTGGTCCAAAGATAAACTCCATCCGTTAGCAGAGTAGGCAAGCAAGAACACATAAGACTTGCACTGTTCTTCTTGATTGTCTTGGCCGTGGGATTGGTAACGTCTCCGGGGCCGGTCTCGATAAGAGGCCGGCCCTTCTGTTTTTGGACAATCTTTATGGCGCTAGATTTTGTATCCGTGATCCGCCAGGGGCCATTCTTGATGCTTCAAAAATGTTTGGTGGAGATAAGCGGATTGGGAGATAATACGAAGCGAAAACCGGTAGAATGGAGTTGGCTATGACACGCGGCTCTTGCTCGATGCTTTGGTTCGTCTTGCTGGCTGGTTGCGTATCGACCGGCAACTCTGACTTGGCGAGCGAACAGACCATGTCGCAGATCCAAGTGGGTGCGACGACCAGGGAACAGGTCATGACCCTCTTGGGAGAACCCGACAGTCGGATGTCGATTGATGTGGGGGGATTTAGTAGAGACTGGTGGTTGTACACGTATGAGTCAGCGGTAATTAATCCGGCAGATTACCTTCTCTTGTATGGCCTGCTCTTCAACGGCATTGGACTGTATGACACCCGGTATGATGTGGGCGTGTTCTTCGACCACCGAGGCGTTGTCAGCAGCCTGTCAAAAACGAAAACGGATTTTGATATGGGCAGACCCTTCACCTCGCTGCAGGTCTCGAGCTTCTCACACAAGACCCTCGGATCTGGCCTGGCTCAGAAACCTGTTCACTTTGAGGATAAGATGGAATATCGCTACTAATGGAATATCGCTACTAAAGGCTCGCAGCAAAATGAAGTTGGAGGCGCCGAACGGATTCGAACCGCTCTTCGCAGTGTTGCAAACTGCGCCCTCGCCACTTGGGTACGGCGCCCTGTCTCTGTACCGCCTTTGTGTGCAACATGAGCTAGCGGTGGAAGTCTAAAGGGCTGCCATGAATTAGTGACCTGCCTTAACCCCTAGCAAAGAT
>DATIGH010000160.1:0-16233 GCA_035454845.1 Nitrospira sp. | reverse complement strand
CATGTTCGTCGTGGATCGGATGGCGCTCTTTTTCAAGATTTTCGTCGTCTCTGCCACGATCCTGGTCGTTTTGGCCTCGATTGAATTTATTCACCGGTTTACGTTCTTCCGCGGTGAATATTACTTCCTCGTCGTGATGTCTGCGTTGGGCATGATGTTCATGGCCTCCGCCAACGACCTGCTCTCCATGTTCGTCACCTTGGAATTCTCGACGTTCGGATTCTATATACTCGTCTCCTATTTGCGCGAAGACGTGGCCAGCAATGAGGCCGGACTGAAGTTCTTCATACTCGGAGTCTTTGCGGCCGGCTTGCTCGCTTACGGCATCAGCTTGGTCTATGGGGAAACGGGCCAGCTCGTCTTCTCGGAGATGAAATCCCTTCAGACGACCCCGGGGCTGATTATCGGATTTCTGCTCATCTTCGGGGCCCTGGGTTTCAAGATTGGGGCCGTGCCGTTTCATTCCTGGATTCCAGACACCTATCACGGCTCACCTACGCCGGTGACGGCCTTCCTCTCCATCGCCCCCAAGGGCGCCGCGTTTGCCATTCTTCTGAGAATGTTCTTTGTGGCGCTCGGAACGTTCAAGCCCACGTGGGTGCTGCTGATGATCGCGGCCTCCATTTTGTCCATGACGTATGGCAACATCGTGGCGATCGCGCAAAAGAACATGAAGCGGCTGCTCGCCTACTCGGGCATCGCGCAAATCGGCAACGTCCTCATCGGACTGGCGGCCGGAACGAAAATGGGCAACGATGCCATTTTGTTCTATTTGCTGACGTATTTGTTCGCGAACCTGGGAGCGTTTGCCGTAATCATCGCCGTCGGGCAGGCTATCGGCAGCGAAGAAATAGACGACTATAGCGGGCTCGGCCGCCGTTCGCCGTTTCTGGCGTTTTCGATGCTGATTTTTCTGCTCTCCCTGGCCGGTGTGCCTCCGCTGGCCGGATTCATCGGGAAACTCTACATCTTCGTGGCGGCGGTCAAAGAGGGTTTGTACACGCTCATCGCGGTAGGGCTCATCAACGTCGTGATCTCGATGTACTATTACCTCATCGTGGTGAAGAAAATGTACATCGTCGAGCCGCACGATCCGTCGACTGTCCACGTCTCCGGTCCCATGAAGGCCGTCATCTATGTGGGGTTGGCGGGCACATTGTTTATCGGGATTTACCCTCAGCCCGCGGCCGATTGGGTTGTCGCCGCCACCATGATGTTCGCCAATGTAGGCGGTTCAGCCGCCCTTCCCGACCTCAGTGCTGTCGTCACAGCCGGTCACTGATCTGCCTCCACATCCCTCCTGAAATATTGCTTGCAGGCCCACATGGGCCAGAGTAGAGTTTGTGAGGTTTCGTCCTATTGCAGCCTTGCACGCCCGCGACCTTCATGGAATCCGCAACGCAGGACCGTCCTACAACAACCCCTTCCGCATCGGCGCCCTTGCCCGAGCTGCCACCACCGCCGTCTAATGCCTGGTTGGCGCGCTTTGGAGCCATGGCGGAAAAGCTTGTGGCCTGGATCAGCCAGTGGTCCATCGAGCAACGGGTCTTGGCCGGTTTCGGGCTGGTGTTTCTCGGCATCGTCATCATCAGCGTCATGTCCTATCGGAACACCGCGGTCGTCGTAAAGAATAGCCGCCTCGACACCACAAGCCATGAGTTGATTCAGCTGACCGGCTCCATTGAAGAAGCGCTCATTGCGGCGGAAAGCGGGCATCGCCGTTATCTTGTCACCGGTGATGAGTCCTACCTCAAGGCCTATCGCGGCCTCGTCGAACAAATGCCCCAGTTTTCCAGTTATCTTCAGGCGTTGGCAGCTTCTTCCGAACAACATGAGCGCATCGCGCACCTCGAACGGCTGATCAAGCAGCAACTGGACATTGAGACCGACGCCATTAGCCGGCGAGCCCTGGATGGCGCTGAGGCGGTGCGCCATCTCGCCCTACCCGGAGTGGCAAAGCGCGAACTTGACGACATCCATCGTCTCATCGCGGATCTCGAAACCTCAGAGCAGCAGGCCACTCGCGCGCGCGTGCTGCAATCGGCCGGGACGACCCGCAGAACGATTGCCCTCTTGGCGCTTGGCGCCGTCCTGCAGCTTGTTCTGCTGGGCGCCGTGTACTTTCTCATCCATCACGACATCACGAACCGACGACGCGTAGCGGCGGAATTGCGGCGCCAAGGTGAACTGCTACAAGCCGCCAATAAGGAATTGGAGGCCTTCAGTTATTCAGTTTCACACGATCTACGTGCGCCGTTGCGGCATATCGACGGATATGCGGCGCTCCTTTCGAAGACGGCCGGCGAAACCCTGAACGACAAGGCGCGGCGCTATCTGCAAACCATTTCAGACTCCGCGAAACAAATGGGACAACTCATCGACGATCTTCTCGTATTCTCGCGTATGGGGCGTCAGGAGATGCTCCATAGTACCGTCAATCTGAATCAGCTGATCAAGACCGTGATTCACGATTTGCGTCTTGACTTGCAAGGAACGACGATCTCTTGGACAATTGCCTCGTTGCCGGAGGTGCCAGGCGATCCGGCGATGTTGCGCCAAGTGTTCACGAATCTACTCAGCAACGCCGTCAAGTTCACGGCGACACGGCCGGAGCCGCACATCGAAATCGGTGCGATTCGAGACACTCCAGGCCACGTGACGATTTTCGTTCGCGACAACGGTGTGGGCTTCGATATGCAATACGTCAACAAGCTGTTCGGTGTCTTTCAGCGGCTCCATCGCAATGATGAATTCGAGGGTACCGGCATCGGCTTGGCGAACGTGCGACGGATCATTCATCGCCACGGCGGCCGGACCTGGGCGGAAGGAGCCATCGATCAGGGCGCGACGTTTTATCTGTCGCTCCCCTTGAAAAGGACGTCCTCATGACTACGGTAAAGCCGATCCTCTTGGCAGAAGACAATCCGCGTGATGCGGAACTGGCGCTGGCCGCGATGGAGGAACATCACATTGCGGACAAAGTGGTTGTCTGTCATGATGGCGCAGAAGTGTTGGACTATCTCTACTGTCGGGGCGCCTACAAGAGCCGAGAATGCGGCAACCCCGTCGTCGTGTTCCTGGATCTCAAAATGCCGAAAGTCGACGGCATCGAGGTCTTGCGAACGATCAAGAATGATAAGAATTTGAAACCCATTCCCGTCGTCATGCTGACGTCCTCGCGTGAAGAGCGTGATTTGGCTCAAAGCTATGCGCTCGGGGCCAATGCCTATGTCGTCAAACCTGTGGAGTTTCAGCAGTTCATCTCAGCGGTGAAGGAACTCGGCGTGTTTTGGGGAGTCATCAACGAACCGCCGCCTGGGGGAAACTAAGTCCGCTGCAACACCAGACCCCTGGCCCAAGGCGGCCTGCCTGAGAGGTCCTGTGAAAACCCCGCTTCGCCTGCTACTTCTCGAAGATGATCCTGTCGACGCCGAGCTCGTGTCCGCCACGTTGTCGGAGGCAGGACTCGTCTGCGCCATTCACCGGGTAGATACACGTGGCGAATTTCTTACCGCTCTCAAAACAGGGGGCTTCGATCTCATTCTCGCCGATTATTCCATTCCCGGCTTCGACGGGATGACGGCGCTCTCACTGGCTCGGCAGCATGCCCCCGAAATTCCCTTTATCTTCGTCTCCGGCACGATCGGAGAGGAATTGGCCATCGACGCCATGCATCAAGGCGCGACGGATTACGTCTTGAAGCAGCGATTGGGCCGCCTGGTCCCCTCCGTGCAGCGAGCCATCCGCGAGCAAGTTGAGCGCCGAGAGCGCCAGCGAGCTGAGGAGGCCCTGGCGCAGAGCGAGCGGCAGTTCCGACAGGCCCAGAAGATGGAGGCGGTCGGGCGCCTCGCTGGAGGCATCGCGCACGACTTCAATAACCTCCTCACCGTGATCATGGGATACAGCCATGTTCTGGCGACTGAATTGGGCCGGGAACACCCTCTATACGACAAGATCGAAGAGACTCAAAAGGCCGGCGAGCGTGCCTCAATGCTCGTGCGTCAACTACTCGCGTTCAGTCGCAAACAACCGCTCGAACCCAAGCACTTGAGTCTCAACGCGGTCGTGACCAATCTCGAGGGCATGCTGCAGCGCTTGATCGGCGCCGATATTCGACTCGTCATCAAGCTCGATCCAGGCAACAGGCAGGTCCGAGCCGATCAGGCACAGTTGGAGCAAGTGCTCATGAACCTGGTAGTGAATTCCCGGGACGCGATGCCCAACGGCGGGACTCTCACCATCGAGACCGCTCAAGTGGAGTTGGCGAAGAGCCCGCTGTACCGTGTCGATCCGCTGCCGCCGGGCCCTTATGTCAAACTCTCGGTGGGGGACACAGGGAGTGGAATGGACCGCGAAACCCAGGCCCATATTTTTGAGCCGTTTTTTACGACCAAGGAAGAAGGGAAGGGGAGCGGTCTCGGCCTTTCGACCGTGTATGGCATCGTGACGCAGTCCGGTGGCGGAATCGACGTCACCACACGCGTGGGCCATGGCACCAGATTTGACATCTTCTTTCCCAGGGTGCCCGTCGACGCGGACGCCTCATCGTCACCGGAAATTCCCACTAGGCCGGCGGGAGGAAGCGAGACCATCTTGCTGGTGGAAGACGATGCCGGTGTGCGCATCCTGCTGCGAGACTCCCTGAGAAAACTCGGTTACCGGGTCATCGAAGCGAAGCAGGGCTTGGAGGCGTGTTTGCTCGCGTCGCAAGAGATTGATCAGCTGGACCTTCTACTGACCGATATGGTGATGCCCGGCATGGGGGGCCGGGAACTTGCGCAGCACCTCATCACAATGAAACCCGACCTTCGAATCCTCTTCATCTCCGGCTTCACAGACGATGTCGGCATTCTCACCGGCCATGAACCAGGCAGGAGCGGCTTTCTTCAAAAGCCGTTCACCCCCGAGGTGCTGGCGCGCACCGTCAGAACAATTCTTGATGCACCGACGTCCACAGTTTCATCGAGGCCCGCAAAACGGGCTGCACGTTGACGTCGCCCCGAATTTCCGTCCGCCGAACGGGTTTGACGCTGACGGACGCGTCTTCCTATACTCGCATTTGAAACACGATGAACCTACGGTATCACTCGATCGGCGCTCGCGTGTTCGCTGTCGTCGCCGGATTGTCCTTGCTCGCATCATTCTTCGACCTCCTGTTTGCGCAATCCATCATGTGGGACCGCCCTGCGGACGGGCTTGCCATCGGCCTCTGGGACCCGTCGCCGCAATGCCGGGAGATTCCTCCACTGATCGTCTCGGAGATTGATCCGCTGCATTACCGGATATCCGTTCATTATTTTCGCAATGAACCTTTACAGGAACCTCCCGATATTCACGAATGGCAGAGACGAACCGGCCATGATCTCGTGTTCAACGCCGGTTTGTTCCGCGAGAACTTTTCCTACTTAGGACTTCTGTATGGCGGCGGGAAGTCGCTGGGAAGCAAGCGTCACGCCTCTTGGATGGGACTCTTTGTCGCCGAACCAACGGAGGCCGGCGCTGCACGGGCGGCAATTCTGGATCTCTCGATTGATCCGTTCGACGAGCAACGCCCTCCGTACGGAGAAGCGGCACAATCTCTGATGCTCTTGGATCGAACGGGCAGGGTCCGGGTCAAGCAGACGGGCAAGCAATCACAGCAGACCATTGTGGCAGAGTTACAGAACGGGCACATTCTCATAATCAAAACGACGGAGGTCGCCTCCCTGCATGCGATTGGTCTGTGCCTGCACGAGACGTATCCGGAAATCCGACAGGCCATGGCGATGGATGGCGGCTCGTCGTCGGACCTCTCGATCAGTCCGGCGCTGCAAAAGGCCGTCGAAAAGTCGGCGGGAGCGCATCCCTGGATGGCGCTCGTCAATGCGGGACCCACCGGGCATATCGGGCTGCCGGCAGTCATCGGCATCAGCCCCCGCCGAAATGCATCACGCCCTTGAGTGCAGTCTGGTGCTGAGAGCCGCGTCGTTTCCACGCTGCGGCCGCAGCGAGCGAAAAGTCAAGACGTACAGGGTTTGGTACGTTGAGGCTTTTTCAACAGTCGTTTAACGCGTGACCGGATAGCCAGCCGCGACCCAGGCATTCATACTCCCACGGACATTGTAGACGTGGGTATATCCCAGATCCGCCAAGGTTTCGGCCGCAATATTGCTCCGATGGCCGGACTGGCAGTAGACCACAATGTGCTCTTCAACGGGCGCTCCGATTTCCCGATGGCGCGTCTTGATTTCACGGAAATCGATATTGAGGTCGGTGCCTGGTATAAAGCCGCCCGCATGTTCCTCCGGCGAACGGACATCAATAAGTACAAAGCCTTTTTGAGCCAACGACGGCGCTTTGCTGAGTCCGGCTCGCAACTGCTGGACAGACAATAGGTATGAATGGTGGGCCGATCCGACCGACGCAAGCCCCGCCATCAATACCAACGTGGCCAATATGGTAACGATTCGGCGAATCATGATAGACCTCCTGAGGACAGTCTTTTCTGGGGTGAGAAGAGATTACGGTTATCATATGAGCGGCATGAAGAGTTGGTCAAGCCTCTGGTGGGTCTTCCTACTTGTTCTGGCCGGATGCGCCGAAGGGGCGAAGATGGCGCAACGCAGCGAGGACGGGGGAGTTGTCACCTATCCGTTCAAAGAGGGTCCAGGTCCGATGTTGTCCACCTTTCGGAAGGACGCGCTGGCCCTAATGAAAGACGCGTGCGGTGGCAATTATGCGATTGTTCGTGAAGGGGAGGCCAAAGGCCGGGCGCGCCTGGTCGGAGGGATCGAAGGCGGGCAAGAGGTGGTGCGTGAACGTCGGTGGGGGATCGAGTTCCGATGCAAGTAAGGCTTCTTATCCGACCCGTTGGTCCACGGCGGTCAAATCCTCGATCGTGAGCAAACTGATCACCTTCACGCCTGCCAGTTGGACCTTCTCCCGCCCTTCCTGCTCCTTTCGATCCACGATCACCAGAGCGTGGCTTACGAGCAGTCCAGCCTGTCTCGCTGATGCGACGGCTTTCAGCAGCGATCCTCCGCTCGTAAGGACGTCGTCCACGATCAAGGCGCGATCTCCCGCGCTGATGGCGCCTTCAATGAGCTTACCCAAGCCGTGATCCTTCGCCTGCTTGCGCACGACAAACGTTCGCCATTCCCGTTTGGGATCTGCCGCATAAGCGAAATCCGAGATGGTGGTGGCAATGGAGATGGCACCGATTTCCAGTCCGCCCAGGCAATTGATCTCCACTCCAGTCAGCGCTTCAACGGCAAGGTGGCCGACCAGCCGTCGGGCGGACGGATGCGCCATCAAGACACGGCAATCCACATAAAACGGACTACGTTGGCCTGAGGCCAGTGTGAAGCCTTTCTCTTTATCCCATTTAAACGAGCCAGTGGCGTGAAATGCTTGGGCAAGTTCTTCGCGGATGGTAGTCATGTTTCCTCATGCTGCCAAGCCTGTCAGGCGACGGCATTCTACACGCCTTCTCCCTGCCAATGACAGTCGTTTTAGGAGAACCGGCGGATTTGTTGGGCCAGTGTCTGCGCTATTTCTCGCAAGTCGAAGGGCCACGCATACTGCAAGACGATATTAGGGTGTCGCGGGCTCAACTGGGCCAAGGTCTCTGGAATTTCGGTTTCCGAATGCGATCCACCCGGCGTAAACATGGTCGTCGCCACGATGATCTTCGTCGCGCCCTGCCTGATCAGCTCTTCCACGGCTTCTTCTAACGTCGGGGCGCAAAACTCGTTGTACGCAACGGTGAACAAAATGTCGTCCAATAGTGGGCGGAGTTGCGCGGCCACCGCTTCCAGGCCGCTGCGGTAGGGATCGGTGGCGTCCGTCCTTGGCCACCTGCGGATGGTCCGGTCGAGTTCGAGCTCTTCCGGCGACGGCGGCAGCTTCGCGGCGCGGCGTTGCCCTTCAAGCCGCTTCAGCTTTGTCACGAGTTCCTGCGGACAATCCTTCGGGATACCCCCGTGGCCTACGAGCACGACGCCCCTCTTGTCTGTCACCATGCTCCTCCTAGACGCGGTTGCGTAACATCAGTGGGCTCATTTCTCTTGGTGAGTCAGGAAATCGGGCTGATTTTCTTGGCATCATAACCAGACTATGGTAAGGCTCATTTCAGGCGGGCGGCCCCTAATGATCCCATGCAGCTGCTTTCCACGCTCTCAACGATCAGTATAAACTTCGCATGCGCCGTCTTCATCCTGTATTGCTTCACGCTGCTCGGTCGTAGCGTCCGCTCACTGCTGCCGACCTCAGACTGGGCGCCCACTGTTGCCGTCTTGTGGGACGCATATCTCGGGATGATCACTGCGGCGGTGGCGGTCACCCTTCTTGGAATGGCCGGATTCTTTCACCCGCTGACGTTTTTCTGCGTCCTCGCAGCAGGACCGCTCATCCATTCCCGCGACAGAGGCACCCTTCTCGCTCCTTGGCGCGCAGTGCGCGACGCCTTCCGTTTGCTGAGCGGCGAAGGCTGGGCGCTGGTTGCGCTGGCCATCTCCGCTGTGATGGTGATCGTTGCGGCAGCGGTCCCGGAAATCTTCTATGACGCGCTGTACTATCATCTAGGCTTGCCGCAGCAATATTTGCTTCGAGGCAAGATTGAATGGGATCCCGCTGTCGTTCACAGTGCCTTTCCGGCCTACCTTGACGTTCTGTTTGGCGTCTGCCTCGGGATCGCCGGCCCCGGGACCGCCAAGTTTTTTAATCTATTGTTGTTTTTTCTGGCCTGGGGCGCCACCGCGGCATTCCTCTTCCAGGTGCTCGGCGACCGGCGAACTGCACTCATAGGAACAGTCACGATGGCGACAGTTCCAGGTGTGGTCGTCATGAGCACGATGTGTGGGATCGATGTAGCTCTGATCGGCTTCAGCGCGATGTCTGCGCTGGCCATCGCAAAGGTTCGGAACACCGTCACGACATCCGCCATTGGTCTTGTCGGCATCATCTCTTTCGGAGCCGCAACCGCCGGGTTTGTCGCCGGCTCTAAATACACGGGGCTTTGGCTCATGGCTATTCTGACTCCAGCGTTGGTGACGAATCGCGATTGGCGAAGAAGCCTCCGCACGGCATTGATATTCGCCACGATCGGCTTTCTGGTCGCCGCCCCATGGTATCTTCGAAACGCTGTGCTGACGGGCGATCCCGTCTATCCGACTCTTAAGGGATGGTTGGGAAACGCCGATGCCCTTTGGACCATACAACGGCTTCAGCGAGATGTGGAAACTATCGGTCTCACATGGACGACACCGGTTAAGTTGGTAAGCACCATGATTCACGCACCGGCGAGGATGGGCGCAGGCGCCGAAACCGGCGTGCTCCTTCCGTTGGGCGCCGTCGCGTTGCTTATTGGCGCGTTCCCGTGTCGAAAGCTACGGCCCTGGGCGTTCGCCTTGGCCTTGTACCTGCCGATCTGGATGAGCCTCACGGGAGTCATGCGCTATCTCTATCCGGTGTTCCCCCTCTTCGCGTTGGGAACCGCCTGGACCGCCAACCTGCTCATCGAGCACTGGTCTCAGAGGCGGCTGGTGCTGAGCTTGCTGACGCTTCTCGCAATTGCTCCCTTGTGGCAATCCATGTGGCTGTTAAACGATGTGTACGTGGGTACCGATGTGGCAGCGTTTTTTTCAGGGTCGCTCTCGCGAGATGAGTACCTTGCGCGACGGCTGGCCTACTACCCCGCGGCGCAGTGGTTGAACGCCCATACGGATACACAGGCGCGCGTCCTGTATCTTGGAGAAACTCGCCTGCTCTATGTCGACCGGCAGGTGGCGCTTTCTTCCCCCTACGATGCCGGCCATTTCGATCGGCTATTGGCGCCCGGCGCTCCATCGTTGTGGACGACGTTGAAAAATCTCGGCGTGACTCACATCCTCATTCACGGACGCGAGATCGATCGGCTACGTGCCAGCTACGACTATCTGGTTCTCGCCGCAGACGAAGAGCGCCAGCTGAAAGCGGCGCTCCAGGGATGCCGGATCCTGTTTCGTCAATCCGGCGTGCAACTCTGCGAGATTCCATCTTATCGGGTGAGTTGATCGTGCTCAATGGTTTGAAAGTCATCGTCGTCATGCCGGCCTATAACGCTCGCAAAACTCTACAGGCCACGTTTGACGATCTACCGCATGATGTCGTGGATACGGTCCTGCTCACCGACGACGCCTCCACCGACGCAACCGTCGCGCTGGCGAAGGAACTGGGGATCCGGACGCTGGTGCACCCCCGCAACCGTGGATATGGCGGTAATCAAAAGACCTGCTACCGGGAGGCTCTCGCCTCTGGAGCCGACATCATCGTCATGGTGCATCCTGATTACCAGTACTCTCCCAAGCTTGTGACGGCAATGGCGGGAATGATAGCCAGCGGCCACTATGATCTAGTCCTGGCCTCGCGTATTTTGGGCGGCCGCGCCAGAAAAGGCGGGATGCCCTTCTACAAGTATGTGGCCAACCGGGTGCTCACCTTGATTCAAAATATCTTCTGGAGAGCGAAGCTGTCCGAGTACCACACAGGTTTCCGCGCCTATTCGCGGACACTGCTGGAATCGGTTCCATTTGAGGCTAACTCCGACGATTTTGTCTTTGATAATCAAATCATCGGACAAGCCATCTACTTCGGATTCTCAGTGGGAGAAATGAGTTGTCCGACGCGTTATTTCCCGGAAGCGTCGTCCATCAATCTTAGGAGGAGCCTCTGCTATGGATTGGGGGTGCTCCACACAACGGCCGCCCTCTGTCTCCAGCGGATGGGACTGCTCCGCCTGGCCATGTTCTCGGCGAAACCTGGGCACTGATGGGCTGCCCTCTTTGTGATACCGCTCTGACGACTCCCTTTCTGATTGCCCGCGACATGTACACCGGAGAGCCCTACGACATCGTCCGGTGCGCCCACTGCGGCCTCATTCGAACAGACCGGCCGCCATCCACGGAAACCCTATACGTCTATGGTGGGACGGCCGATGCCGGAGCGCGTTTCGGTCCGGCGCAGTGGCTCATGCGGCTGTTTCGCCGTGCTCGTGTTCGTCGTTTCGCCGACCGGTATCCTGGGCGTGCGCTGGATGTGGGATGCGGAGATGGATCTTTCTTAGAGGGTCTAGCTCAGCGGGGCTGGGAAGTGTTCGGCACCGAGCTTTCGGCATCGATTGCCTCGACCGCCAAGCGGCGCCTGGGGGATCGAGTCCTTGTCGAGAAAATGGAAACGGGGGCGTATCCGGAGGCATCGTTCGATCTGATTACGTTCTGGCATGTACTCGAACATGTGGACAGTCCTCGCAAGGCGCTTGCCGAAGCCCGTCGCCTCATCAAGTCAAATGGAACGGTCCTCATCGCCGTGCCCAACATCCGCTCTCTACAGGCACAACTCTTCAAGGATGATTGGTTGCATCTCGACGTCCCGAGACATCGTTGGCATTTCGAACCCCAGACACTCGCCCGCTTGGCCGACCGATGCGGATTCGAGGTGGAACGCGTTCGTCACTTCTCGACGGAGTATGGTCCCTTCGGGATCATCCAAGGAATCGCCACCAAACTCGGCGGAGGGCACCTGCTGTTTACAAGGCTGGTCCGTCGATCGCCGCTCAATCTTGTCCGTGAAAGTAGTTTCTGGCTGCATCTGGTGCTGGTGACGTTGGCGATCCTTCCCAGCATTCTTGTCGAGGGACTGGCGTCACTGGCACGGCGTGGCGGAGCTGTAGTGGTAGAGCTCAAACCCAGAGTGTAGGGAAGGTCGTTCTACGATCGCTTTCGGACTGCCTTCATTCCTGCGCCTAATGCGAACAACCCTAGGCCAAGCGTCATGAGCAAGAGGACGGGAGGTTCAGGAACTGCTTGAGCGTCGGTCGTCGCGGTCGTCACTGGTGTAGTAACAAGTTGGTTTGGTGCGAAGTCCGAACCCTTTGATCGTCTGGAAAATGCATCCGAAGTGGTCGGTAAGGATAAGCCTGTCGAAAGTACGAACAGGAAACAGTAGACTAGTGTTTTCATTTCACCCTCTTTCCTTAGACAAAACAGCCGATGAACGCTTTTCAACACTTGCAATGATTGAACCATTTCCTAAGCGCTTGATTGTATTTTCCTTCCTTAACGGACGAACTCTTTAAGCCGTCAATATTCTTTACAACGCCCCGATGAAATAATCAGCCCCTCAGATTCAAACATGTCGAAACTCGGCGGATAACCATTAATAAATCAATGATTTTCGATGAAGAACCGGTTACGAACGAGGCGCAGCCAACTGTTAAATGTCTATACAGCCTTTGTTACCCCTCTCACTTTCGTTCCCATCGCTGAATCACCCGAAGATCGCCTAGAAAAATCCGGTTACCTGACTGGTACTCGATCTTTACGCGTTGATCGAAAACGAGGTAGGTTGCCCTATGGTCCTTCCTCGCTCGGCGATGAGGAATACATTCACGGTGCTGCCTCTCGGAGATGCGGCCGTGACGGTGGAATTTGGCCGCGAAATCGCGCCCCACCTTAATGACCGCGTTCTCGCTTTTGCGCAAGCGGTGCGCATGCAGCATTGGGAGGGCGTGCTCGACGTTGTACCGGCGTATGCGTCTGTCAGCATTCACGTCGATCCTTTGCGATTGCCAGTTTCGATCCTATCTCAACGGCTCCATGCTCTCTCCTGTGACGTGGAGGCAGCTCCGTCCGGTTGCACTCACCGGGTTCCAGTCTTGTATGGAGGGGAATGGGGTCCTGACCTTGACGACGTCGCCGTCTTTGCTCAGCGATCGGTTGCCGACACCATCCGGCTTCACTACTCGAACGTCTACCGTGTGTATATGCTGGGCTTCAGCCCGGGGTTCCCATACATGGGGCTCGTCCCCTCTTCCATTGCGATGCCTCGCCTTGCCACTCCTCGTTCGGTCGTTCCTGCCGGCTCGGTCGGCATTGCCGGATGCCAAACGGGCATCTATCCCAGCGTAACTCCCGGCGGGTGGCGTCTCATAGGTCGAACGCCCGTCAGTCTGTATAAGCCACAGTCCTCACAGCCCTTCCTTTTCACTCCCGGCGACACCGTGGAGTTTTATCCGATTGACGCGGACGAGTTCGCCCGGATGTCTTATGCTGCGCCGGCTTGATCTCAACAGCGACATGGGCGAGCGAGAGACCGCCGAAGGATTGGCCCTCGACGCCGCATTGATGCCACTCATTACGTCGGTGAACATCGCCTGCGGCGGACATGCCGGCAGCCGAAATTTGATACGGCGAACGGCTTCTCTTGCGCAACAACACGGCGTCGTCGTCGGCGCCCATCCCGGATTGCCGGATCGGCAGTCGTTCGGTCGACTAGAACGGGATGTCACGTCCAACGACATCCGCTGTCTCGTGAGCGAGCAGGTGAGGACTTGTAGCCGTGTCTTGGACGACGAGGGCCTCAGGCTGCGGCATGTGAAGCCTCATGGAGCACTCTACAATATGGCCGCCAGGGACGAGGGCATCGCACAAGCCATTGTGACGGCAGTGTGCGAGGTTGACCGCTCGTTATTGCTGTATGCCCTGGCAGGATCAGTGCTGGCGCATGTTGGAGAGGCTGCAGGGCTTACGGTCGTCCATGAGGGATTCGCTGATCGTGCGTATCGCGGCAACGGTCAGTTGGTCTCAAGAAGCGAAACAGGAGCGGTCACCGAGGATGAGAACGGCGTGCGAGCGCAGCTTCATCAACTGATACATGGGAACGTCATGACGGTTGACGGAACCCTGATTCCCGTGTCCATCCAAAGTCTGTGTCTGCACAGCGATACCCCGGACGCACTCGTGCTCGCGCGCATGATTCGAAAAGAACTTGAGCGCACCGGGATCGAAGTACTCGCAGCCAGTCATGTCCACCGCTGAAACAACCAGCGTCAGAGTCATCAAGCCGGGATGGTGCACGACAGTCCAAGATCTCGGACGTCATGGCTATCAACAGTATGGCGTCTCGGTCAGTGGAGCGATGGACCGCCTGGCCCTCGTCATCGCCAATCGTCTCGTCAAGAATCCAGACGCTGCTGCTGCGTTGGAAATCACGTTAGTGGGGCCAGAGTTGCTGTTTGAACAGGCCGCAGTCTTCGCGATCACAGGCGCGGATTTGTCACCCGCCATTGATGGCCAGGGTGTATCGATGTGGACGACGGCAGCCATCCCAGCCGGAAGTCGCCTGACGTTTGGAAGGAGACGGAGCGGTGCTCGATCATACGTGGCAGTCGCAGGAGGATTCGATGTCCCATTGTTGTGGGGCAGTCGATCCACTCATCTCTCAACCCGCGCCGGCGGCTTCAATGGGCGGGCACTCATGGCCGACGACACTCTGCAGGTAGGCATTATCGCTAGCGAGCGGCCACGTATTGGAGCAACGTTGGCACACGACAATCGGCCCATCTATAGCGATTCGCCGAGCCTACGGGTTGTTCCAGGACCACAACTAGCGGGGGCGCGTGCGCTGTCCGTCCTTACGAAGAGCCCTTATCGAGTCTCCAGCCAGTCTGACCGGATGGGGTATCGCTTGGAAGGGCAACAGCTTCCCGACTTACCAGCGCATCCCCAGATCTCGGATGGGACAACCATGGGAGCACTCCAAGTTCCCCCCGATGGGCAACCCATCCTGTTAATGGCGGACGCGCCAACAACCGGCGGTTATCCCAAGCTCGCAGTGGTCATTTCAGCGGATCTATCCCAGGCCGCTCAACTCCAACCGGGTGACACCTTAACCTTTCACACCACCACAATAGCAGAAGCTGAGGCCGCCTTGGCACACCAATGGCGTCAGATTAACGAGGCACTTCCGCGCCGGAAGGTTTTATAAAGTGATGATGCATGCGCTCTCTAACTGGGAACGCACGGTTGTTGCTGAAGCCGGTTGTGTATAAGTGAAAATGCCTGAACACTTTGAAAGGAGCGGCGCTCAAGGGGCTAATTTGCTTCTGTTTTGGCTGTGTGTCGAAATGGAGTTCGGATGATCCAACGACGCTGCCGCAACGCGTTCCCACACGAGCGGGCTCCGCAATGGATCAAAATCAAGAATCCGGCCTTTAGTCGAAGGGAAGGAAGGGCAGAGTTATTTAAGTGAACGGGCCAACCATCAGCGAGGAGAATTGTCATTTAGCGCAGCTTCTGAGAAGGCTTGGAGTTTCCAAGCGACTGATTTGCTCGTTGGCTTCCACGCCTGCGCCCGCTCTTGCGCCTCAGCGATTTGGGCGGACGTCATCTTCGCGGCAAGAAGATCACGCCTTTCGGCACTGCTCTCGTCTCCGTTTGTTGCCGCCAGCACGAACCACATATAAGCCTGGACAAAATCCTGTGGCACTCCTTGCGCCTGTGCATACATTGTCCCAAGGTTCGCAAAAGCCGTAACATTTCCTTGCTCGGCCGCCCGACCAAACCAAAACAATGCCATCTGGGCGCTTTGCGGAGGCGCATCACCGTTAAGATACAACGTACCGAGATTCACTTGGGCTTCAGCATGCCCCTGCTTCGCAGCCTCTTCAAACCACCTCTTCGCCTGCCCAAAGCTTTGAGGGACACCCGTTCCTACTTTGTACAACAGACCGAGTCCATTTTGCGCCGTTACGTTTCCTTCTTGAGCTAACTTGCGGAGTTCTTTTGCGGTCGCCTCGTCTTCGGTACGATGAGTTCCTGACGTCTGCACAGCGGGCTTGATGGCGACGCAAGCGGAACTGGTGAGGCTCAAACCCGATAGAACGAGAGCAATAATAAATCGGAAGAGCATAGGCACCTCGCAATATCTAAATTACTTTATTCGGTAATCGCCGGGTTGTGGACATGGGCGCATTTCAAACATCGCCACGTGGGCGCGCAAACGATCTTCAACATGGAGATGCCCACTAAGCGAACAGATCATGCCGCCTCATACTTCCGAGCGGTTTGACTAGAAACATGGGCTGTCGGCTTATAGTTTCGCTTCCATGCCCAAAACCGCCTTCCGCATGTCTTGCAATACCAGGGGTAAAATCCAAAGAGCCTTCGCAGGAAGTCGGCACAGCCGTTACGTTCAACCCGCGTACACAACACTGACGCACAAGAGGGGCAATCCACTATCCCCTTAGAGATCAACGCAGGCTCTTGGCTTCTAGCGGATCTGACCATATCGCTACGCTACTCATAAGCGCTGCGAGTTACCATCCCACGTTGGGGGCTCATGACTGTGCAAAAGTGGAGTGCGGCTGACTGACCGCATTAGACAGGGAGGCAGAATGGCACGGATCCCGGAACGATGGCATTGTGCCGTTCGTACCGT
>DATIGH010000159.1:0-15975 GCA_035454845.1 Nitrospira sp. | reverse complement strand
GTCAAGGCCGGAGTCACGCTGAATCCTGCGACATCCCTTCACACCATTGAAGAAATCCTTCCGGACGTGGACCTCCTGCTCGTCATGTCGGTGAATCCCGGATTCGGCGGTCAAACGTTCATCGAGTCCTGCCTCAAGAAGATCGCGACGGCCAGGCACATGCTCGACCAGACGGGGGCCCATGCGCTGCTGGAAGTGGACGGTGGCGTGAAGGTAGACAATGCGGCCCGTATCCTCGCCGCCGGAGCGGATGTACTCGTCGCGGGGTCTGCTATTTTCTGCGGGACGGATTATGCCGCGACAATCTCTGCGTTGCGGGCGGCAGGACAACCGGCTCCCGCCCACCGATAGGTTGTTCGGGTGGACATCTCCTCCCTCATCGACAGTCTGCATCCTCTCGAAGTCAAGGTGCTCGCGGCGTTCGGGTCGAACCCGTCCGGAGCCGTGCTGACGACCGAGCAATTGGCCGCTGCCACCAGTCTCGAACCATCACAGCTGAGCATGGCCATCGAATGGCTCCTCGCCAAATCGTTGCTCACGATCGACAAGGAAACCGTCACGCCGGTCGTTTCCATGACGGCGGTTGGAAAGGGCTATCAGGCGAAGCAGGCGCCGATCGAAGAAGTCCTGGCCGCAGCGAGACGTGCGGCAGGAACCGGTCAGCGGTTGACGATTCAGGATCTACACTCGCAAAACAATCTCGACCCGCCGGATGTGAGCAAGGCCGTCGGCCGGTTGAAAAAGGAGGGGGCTCTCCTCATCGTGCAGGGGGGCTGCATCGAGTCGACCGGGCGCCCCAGTCCGACCGCCGAGCGTCTCAGGGGACTGTTCGAACAGCTTCATGAAGGCTCGCGAGAGCTTGAGTCCTTTCCCGAGGGAGATCGGCAGATCATTCTTGATTATGCCGTCAAGCGGGGCAATGCCAAAGAGCCGTTTCGAGTCGACGAACGGGTGGCCCGTTCATTTAAGGTCGCATCGGCCGGCATCATGGCGGTCGAGCATCTCGCAAAGCAGGGCGGCGCGGAGGAGGTCTCTCAGCTCAGTCCTGAGTTGTTGAAGGACGGAAGCTGGCGAACCAAGCGATTCAGAAAATACACCATCAATCTCCGTGCACCGAGAATCGCGATAGGCAAAAAGCATCCGTACCGGGAATTCCTTGATACGGTGAAGACGAAGTTGGTCAGTATGGGATTTCAAGAGATGCGCGGGTCGCTCGTCGAGACCGAATTCTGGAACATGGATGCCCTGTTTATGCCGCAGTTCCATCCGGCCCGTGACATTCACGACGTCTACTTTGTCAAGCATCCCACTCATGCCACGCAGATTGCCGAGCCGTTTTTGAGCAAAGTCGCGAAGGCGCATCAAAACGGCGGAGCCACCGGATCAACCGGTTGGCAATATGCCTTTGACGTCGAGCGGGCTAAACGGCTGGTGTTGCGAAGTCAGGGCACCGCGGTCTCCGCGAGGACGCTGGCCTCGAGGCCGCTGGTGCCGGGGAAATACTTTTCCATCGCGAGATGTTTTCGTTACGATCAGGTCGATGCCACCCACGCAACGGACTTTTTTCAAGTGGAAGTGATTGTCCTGGGTGAAGATATCAACTTTCGAACCTTGCTGGGACTACTCAATCTCTTTGCCAGAGAGGTTGCACAGGCCAAGGAAGTAAAGTTTTTGCCGGCCTATTTCCCGTTTACCGAACCATCCGTGGAACTGCACGTGCGTCATCCGCGACTCGGCTGGATGGAATTGGGAGGCGCAGGACTTTTCAGGCCTGAAGTCACATTGCCACTCGGCGTGAACGTGCCGGTGATTGCCTGGGGACTGGGCCTGGATCGCATGGCCATGGTGGCGTTAGGCATCCACGACATCCGCGAGCTCTTTACCGACAATCTCGACCTGATCCGTACGACGAGAGGCCTCTTCTAGCGTATGCCGACGATTTCCGTCTTTCGTAAGGATTTTGAGTCTCTTCTTGCCTCGGGCAGGCGCGTCCAACGACCGGTGCCAATCGAGCGGATCGAGGACTGGCTCATGCTCGTCAAGGGTGAGCTGAAAGAGCATGTCACAGACACGGGCGAATTGCGCATTGAACTCCAGGACAGTAACCGGCCTGACCTGTGGTGTTGCGAAGGAATCGCACGGCAAATACGCATCAAGCAGGAAGGAAAGCTGAGGCCCTATCCGTTTGTGTCGAAGAAGCCGAAGATCAGCAGACGGTTGCTCGTGGCAGTCGGCCTGGAACGCGTGCGGCCCTATGTCGCCGCCTGCGCAGTCAGAGGCTACCGCGTGACCGATGAAGGCTTGGCTCAACTCATTCAAACACAGGAAAAACTCTCGGACATCTATGGGCACAAGCGAAAGACTGTCTCAATCGGCTTGTATCAACTCCGGAACATTCAGTTTCCTGTGAGGTATGAGTTGGTTGAGCCGGATGCCGTACAATTCACCCCTCTGGGAATGGAAACCGTGATGACGCTGTCGGAAATCCTGATGGTCCATCCCAAAGGGCTCGAGCACGGCCACATCCTCGCCGGCCACAGCCGGGTGCCCGTTCTCCGGGATGCCGCGCAGCAGGTCTTGTCCTTTCCACCGATCATCAACAGCCGCGAAATCGGGGAAGTCCGGGCGGGCGACGATGCACTGTTCGTGGAGGTGACGGGGACCGACCTTTCGATGGTCGTGCTGACCCTGAATATTTTTGCGGCCAATCTGGCCGATCGAGGCGCGACGATTGAGCCGATCGAGGTGATGTATCCTCAAAAGACTCCCCTGGGAAAGCGCGTCGTCACGCCTCAGAACCTCGGCCGATCGAAGACGATTCCGATTCACACGATCGAACAGGCGCTAGGCCAACCGCTCGGTGTTCATGCGGTCAAGCAGGCTTTGCAAGTGTACGGGTATGAGGTCACGTCACGAAACCACACGGTCGAGGTGAAGCTGCCTCTTTATCGGCAGGACGTCATGCACGCCATGGACGTGGTGGAAGACGTGGCGATCAGCCGTGGCTATGCCGAGTTTTCACCGGTTATGCCGGCGCAATTCACCGTCGGTGGTCTCTCGAAAATCGAGCAGACGGCGGATCGGGCACGTACTCTGATGATAGGAATGGCGTTCCAGGAAATCATTTCCAATATCTTGGGAGCGCCGGAGCAGTATCGTGATTCGATGCGTGTAGCGGGGACCCCATGGGGCGAAATGGTGGAAGTCGACAATGTCATGTCCACGACGTTCTCCTCTCTGCGTCAATGGATGCTGCCGTCGCTGTTGCGAGTGGAAGCGGCCTCGAGCCGTGCCTTTTACCCGCACCGCCTCTTTGAGGCGGGGGACGTAGCGATTCCTGACCAGAGTCATGAACTGGGATCACGGACGGACACCATCCTTGGCGCCATGATCGCTCATGCGACGGCGCATTTCTCGGAGATCCACTCCTGTCTGGATGTCCTGTTCTACCACTTGGGGAAGCCATACACGCTCGAGCCGGTGCCGCATCCGTCTTTTCTGGAAGGCCGTGCGGGCAGTATCGTGGTAGCCGGAAAAACGTTGGGGGTGATCGGGGAAGTGCATCCCGAAGTCCTCGAACGGTGGCAAATCGCCGTTCCGGTCGTGGCCTTCGACCTCAACCTGTCGCAATTTATCGAGAGCCAGTAAGGCGGATCACGACGGGCGCCGTCTCCGCTCAATCGCCGGCAGGAAAGAACGCTGTTGGCGGATCTCGTCGTCTAAGCGGTTGCAGGGACGAGCTGCTGCTTCGCAAGGCCGACCAGCTGCTCGAATCCCGCAGCATCCTTGATGGCCATGTCAGACAGCACTTTCCGGTCCAACGTTACGTTGGCCTTTTTCAGCGCATTGATGAACCGGCCGTAAGTCAGCCCATGGGCTCTGGTCGCGGCGCTGATGCGGGCGATCCACAGCTGTCTAAAGTCACGCTTTCGGTTCTTGCGTCCCCTGTATGCGTATTGCTGTCCCTTATCGACCGATTCTGTGGCTGAACGAAACAGCCGGCTCTTCGCACCGTATTGTCCTTTCGCCAGCTTGATTCGCTTTTTCCGTCTCGCCCGTGTTTTCGGCCCACCTTTTGCGCGTGGCATGACTCCTTACTCCCTTGTTGAGTGAATCACCAACATCTATTGATAGGGAAGCAGGCGCCGGAGCGCTGCGACCCTGGTCTCGTCTACGACGACAGATCCGCTCAGCCGCCGCTTCCGATCACGCTTCTTACTGGTCAAGATATGTCGCTTGCCGGCCTTTTTACGCATGAACTTCCCCGTGCCGGTTCGATGAAACCGCTTACTGGCTCCGCTGTGTGATTTTGCCTTCATGGCTCACATCCTTTTCGATGAGACGTTTCGATGGGCCTCTAGTTCTTGGGAGCGACGATCATGATCAGACTGCGCCCCTCCATGCGAGGAGCGTATTCAATGGTCCCTGTTTCCGACAACTCGGAGATGACTGAATTCATTACCGCCCGGCCCATCTCCTGATTGGCCATCTCGCGTCCTCGGTAGGTCAACACGACCTTTGTCTTGTTGCCTTCCTCCAAAAAACCTTTGATTTGCCGAATCTTGATCTCCAGATCGTGCTTGTCGGTCCGGGGACGCAGTTTGATCTCCTTGACCTGTGTCGATTTTTGGTGTCGGCGGCTCTGATGATCCTTCTTGCTGAGCTCATACTTGTACTTCCCGTAGTCCATGATGCGGCAGACGGGAGGGACGGACGTCGGTGCGACTTCTACCAGATCATATCCGCCTTCTTGCGCCTGCTTGAACGCTTCGGGAGTCGGAAGAATGCCGAGCTGTTCGCCTTCCGGGCCGATGACTCTCACTTCGCGGACTCGAATCTCGCGGTTCACCCGCAATTTGGGAACGATAGGCCACCTCTCATGATGTAGGTGAAGGTTGCTGCCCGGCCCGATGGACTTCAGCCTTGAGCAAATCCAGCGCGCCTGCGACGGTCATGGTGCCGAGGTTGGCGCCGCTACGCCCTCTGACGGACAGCGTGCCGGCCTGCACTTCACGTTCGCCAACGACGAACATAAACGGGATCTTGGATTTTTCCGCTTCGCGGATCTTGAGGCCGATCTTTTCATTACGGAGATCGGCTTCGACACGAAAGCCTGCGGCTTTCATCTGCGACACCACGTGCGTGACGAATTCTCGCTGGTGATCCGTGATGGCCATGACCACGCCTTGCACGGGTGCCAACCAGGTGGGGAACGCCCCGCCGTAGTGCTCGATCAGAATCCCGAAAAAGCGCTCGATCGATCCCATCAAGGCCCGGTGAATCATAATGGGTCGATGACTCTTCCCGTCCTCTCCGATGTACTGCATCTCGAAACGTTCGGGATTGTTGAAATCGATTTGCACCGTCGAACATTGCCAGGAGCGGCCGAGGGCATCCTTGATCTTGATGTCGATCTTTGGACCGTAGAAGGCGCCTCCGCCCGGATCGAGATGGAAAGCAATGTTCCGGCTTTTCAGGGCCGCTTCCAATGCGCTGGTCGCGAGTGTCCAGTGCTCTTCGGCGCCAACTGACTCCTTCGGCCTCGTGGAGAGAAACACCTCGAATTCGGTGAAACCGAAGGTGCGCAGGATAAAAAACGTGAAGTCAAGAACGCGGCTGACTTCCGGTTCGATTTGGTCCGGGCGGCAAAACAGATGGGCATCGTCTTGGGTAAACCCCCGGACGCGCAAGAGGCCGTGGAGCACGCCGGTCCGTTCATAGCGATAGACCGTGCCCAGCTCGCCGTAACGGATCGGCAGATCTCGATAGCTTCGCAAATGAGACTTGTAGATCATGATGTGGTACGGGCAGTTCATCGGCTTGAGCTGGTACTCGCTGCCCTCTACCTTCATCGGCGTGAACATGTTGTCACGGTAATAGTCGACGTGCCCGCTCGTTTTCCACAAATCCAGCCGTGCGACATGCGGAGAGTAGACCAGCTCGTATCCATCCTTGATGTGCTGCTCGCGCCAGAAATTTTCAATCAGCAGCCGGATGGCCGCGCCCTTCGGATGCCACAACACGAGGCCGGGGCCGATTTCGTCCTGAACGGAGATCAGGTCCAATTCCTTTCCGAGCTTGCGATGATCGCGACGTTTGATTTCTTCCAACTTGGCCAAGTGGGCGTTGAGCTCCGCCTCGGTAGGAAATGATGTGCCGTAAATCCTCTGCAACATCGGGTTCCGCTCATCGCCGCGCCAATAGGCGCCTGCCGTCGTCAAGAGCTTGAAGGCTCCGACGTGCCCGGTCGAGGGCAGGTGCGGCCCCCGGCAGAGATCGACGAACTCCCCTTGGCTGTAGACGGAGATCGGCTCGCCTTCCGGAAAGCCTTCGATCAATTCCACCTTATAGTGCTCGCCCTGGGCTTTGAAGAACTCGAGCGCTTCTTGCTTGGTCATTTCGCGTCGGTGAACAGGAAGATTTCGTCCGGCAATCTCCCGCGCACGCTGCTCAATTTTCTCGAGGTCTTCCGGCGTGAACGGCCGATCGTAGGCGAAGTCGTAATAGAAGCTGTCGTCGAGTGCGGGACCAATCGTCAACTGGGCGGTGGGAAAGAGTTCTTTCACCGCCTGGGCCATGATGTGCGTACTGCTGTGCCGGTAGATCTCCCGGCCGTCGGCACTATCGAATCGAAGCGGTTCAAGTATCGCATCGCCAGTCAATGGAGCGGAGAGATCAGTCGATTTGCCGTTGACAGCGGCGGCCAGGACATCTGATCCGACGATGACTCCTCCGGCGGCAAGCGCCTCTCCCACGGTGTGGCCGGAAGGGACCTCGTAGCTTCTCCCGTTCTTGAGCATGATTTTTGGCACAAATGTCTCTCTATTCCCCGCACCGGAGAACACAGGCCTTGTGAGAAGCTCGGATCAGACCGGAGACCCCAGAAGGCAAGAAAGTCCGATACTCTCAGCAGGATGCAAAAATACAAAGGCATCCTGACTGCGCAGACAGTCCGGATACCTTGCCGAGATGGTAGGCGCGGACGGTCTTGAACCGTCGACCTCTACCGTGTCAAGGTAGCGCTCTCCCCCTGAGCTACGCGCCTAATCGTCCGAGCGCGCATGCTAATATAGCCTCGCCCAAAGTGTCAAGAAATGCAGAGAGAAGGGAGCGTGCTCGCAAGTGAGCACACTGCCTTCTCTTTCGCAAACACTGCCCGGGCTGGATCGCTGGATCGATTGACTAGCGGACCGCTGACTTCAAGACCTTCCCTGCCGAGAACTTAGGCACTCTGGCCGCCGGAATCCGAAGACTCTCACCAGTTCGGGGGTTTCTGCCCATGCGTGCCTTGCGCCTTGAGATGGTGAAGGTCCCGAAATTGACCAGCGACACTCGCTGCCCCTTCTTCAGAGAGGAAGTCACTGCGCCGGTGAAGGCGTGCAGGGCATTTCCAGCGGCCACCTTCGTGATGCCGGCGGACGCGGCCATCTTTGCAATTAATTCTTCCTTCGTCATTATTCCCTCCTCGGTATAGGTTAAGAAACGGTCTCGGACCCCTTGCTGCGATGCAAGCTTCCATGCCTGCCGATCGAGTTGCTGAATTGGCTCCCTAGACCTCTCGTATCCGCCCACCGCGTTTGACCGGGATATGCAGGTCGTGGATCTTTTTTCTGAGCGTATTACGGTTCAAACCGAGCAACTCGGCTGCCTGAATTTGATTGCCCTTCGTTTCCTGCAGGGCCTTGGTGATGAGTGGTCGTTCAATAGCGGAAATCAGCATGGGGTGGAGATTGCGTCCGGATCCGTTGCGCATGCCTTTGACGAAATCTGCCATCTTCCATTCCACATAGTCTTCAAGACTCAAAGGCGTCGTGCCGCCTGAAGCGCTGCTCTTCGCACGGGCAATGGATTGCATAAATTTGGAAACGCGTTTGAGCACCGGTTTGGATCCGGTAATGAGAAGGGTTCGAGTGAGATCGACATGATGAGGAAGGCCGATCGATCCGTTTTGCATGCCCGGCTTCGATTCGACAATGACGGCGTCGAACGCACGTTTGGCGGCCTCTCGCGGCAATGCGGCCGCATCCTTGGCGGTCGTTACGCTGGCGTCTTTGAAGGCTTGTCTGAACTGGATCTGGATGTCTGAATCACTGCTCAGCAAGAGAATGCTGAATACCGAAGAAGAAAGCGTCATGAAGGCGTCACCCAGGAGAAGGAGGGCCGGATTATTGCCCAGAGCCGATTTGATGTCAACGAAGAAATTCTACTGATGCAATTTTTTGTCGAAAAAGTCCTTCAACGCTTACTGTGTGATGTGCGTGCGATCAACGCTCTTGATCTTCGTTTCTTCCGCTTGTCGACGATCCGGAGATCTCTATCATTTGTAGGAAGATGTTGCTCGGATGCCGGACGAATGAACTGATAGGTTGCGTGAGATCACTAGAAACGACAGGACGGAGGCTCCTCATACTGAAGGTACCCCTCGTAGGGTCTTGACAGTCCCCTCGGCGAACAGGTATAAACATGATTCCTGAATTCCTACCGGAATAGTGTAGTATGAGGGTATCTCTTCGATCTACTTATGGAATCATGGCCGCGGTGGACCTGGCCATGCAGGTGGGGCCAGCGCCAATTCAGGCGAAGGCCATCGCGAGACGACAAGGAATACCGGCGAGATTTCTTGAGCAAGTGCTGCATGCGATGAAGAAGGCCGGACTAGTCACGAGTCAGCGAGGCGCTCAAGGCGGCTATGTGTTGTCGAAAAAACCTTCTGAAGTCTCGGTCGCTGAGATCCTGGAGGCACTCGAGGGGCCTTTTCTTCGTATGGCGGAAATGAATGGCCGACTGCACCCAACCACCAAGTCTGAGGCCTTACTGGCAAAAGTTTGGGACCGGGTACATGAAGCCGAGCGTCATGTGCTCGAAGCGATTTCGATCGAAGAATTGGCCAGCCAGCAGCGCCAGATCGAACAACAACGAAGTCTGATGTATCACATTTGAGGTCAGCCATGAGCCAGCTCACCAGCAACCCTAACCCAGTTAAAACCCAGCCGATTCCCGCGGCTATTCGGGACGAGATTGAGACGTTCGAGCAAGAGGCGCGGCGGATGCTGTCGGGAGAGATCGCCGGCGATCTCTTCAAGCCGTTCCGTCTTCAGTATGGCATTTATGGTCAGCGTCAGCCGGGCGTCCAGATGGTGCGCATCAAAATCCCGTTCGGCGGGATCTCGGCCAATCAGTTGCGACGGATCGCCGAGCTCTCAGAGCGATATACGACCGGCGTGGGTCACGTGACGACACGGCAGGATATTCAGCTGCATTTTGCGGAATTAAAAAATGTCCCGGCCATCATGCGGGGGTTGGCCGAAGTCGGTTTGACGACACGAGAAGCCTGCGCCAACACCGTTCGCAACGTCACCGGTTGCCACCTGGCCGGCGTGTGCCAGGGAGAGGTATTCGACATCACACCTTACGCCAAGACGGTGGCCTATCACCTACTGCGCAATCCGTTGAATCAAAGCCTACCTCGTAAATTCAAGATCGCCTTTTCCGGGTGCCGCCATGACTGTGCGCTGACTCCGATTCACGATGTCGGGTTACTGGCTGTGAAAGGAGAAGACGGCACCCTCGGGTTCCGCATGGTGGCCGGTGGTGGCCTTGGCTCGGCTCCCCGCATCGCACAGGTCTTGCGCGAGTTCACGCCATTCGAAGACTTGATTCCCAGCATCGAAGCCGTCCTCAAGGTGTTCGACACGCTTGGCAACCGAAAAAACCGCAACAAGGCCCGTATGAAGTTCGTCATCGAAAAGCTGGGGTTTGCGGAATTCAAGCGGCGATGGGAAGAGGCCTATGTCGCGATGGGGTATGCCAGGCCCGATTCCAAGCCGGTCAAGCTGTTAGAGCACCCCGATGATCCCGTGCCATTGATCATGCCAACCTCCAATGGTGGGAAATCCAACCGCAACAATGGTCCTGTGAATGGCACTGGGCAGGAAACCCCCTTCGCTCAATGGAAGCGCACCAATGTCGTCCCTCAAAAGCAAGCCGGGTACGCGGCGGCCGTTATCAAGTTGTTCATGGGCGATTTGACCGCCGATCAAATGGTGCATATGGCGGATTTGGCGGAACGATATTCCAACGGCAATCTCCGCACCACCATCAATCAGAACATGGTTATCCGCTGGGTTCCCGAAAATCTTCTGGAAGAGCTTTATGACGATCTCGCATCGCAGGGCTTGGCCGACCCAGGTGCGGAATTGGTGGAGGACATCATTGCCTGTCCCGGCACCGACACCTGCGGCCTCGGCATCACGTCGTCAAAGGGTCTCGCGAGAGCGCTCGCGGAAGTGTTCCCCGCCGGCCGCGTGCCGGATGATCTAAAGGATGTGAGCGTAAAGATCAGCGGGTGCCACAACTCCTGCGCGCAGCACCACATTGCGACGATAGGCTTGCATGGGGTTGGCAAGCGCATTGGAGAGCATACCGCGCCGTTTTACGAGTTGCACCTCGGCGGCAGGGTCAATGGTACGGCCAAGATTGGGCAGATGACGGTCAAGTTGCCGGCGAAGTCGGTCTCAGCCGCCATTACGCATCTCATTGAGGTCTATCGCCGTGACCGCAAACCCGGCGAAGGTCTTCCGGCGTTCATTGATCGAGTCGGCAAGAATGCGCTGAAAGACGAGCTGATTCCATATACGCTGGTACCGGCGTTCGGTGACGATCCGACGTTCTATTACGACTGGGAAGCGGATGAGGAGTTTGTTCTCGAAGACCTCGGACCGGGCGAATGTGCCGGTGGGGCGCTTGAGATGATCGAAAACGGCATTTTGGAAGCCGACCAGGAGCTGTATCAGGCTAAACTGTTGGCCGATAACCATCAGTATGCCGTATCCGTCAACAAATCCTATCGTGCCGTGCTCGCGGCCGCCAAGGCCTTGCTGGTCACGGAAGGCCTCGAACCCTCAAGCGACGCCGAAACGTTTGCTGAATTCGACCGCCGGATCGCACTGAAGGGTATCGTGGCCGCGACCTATCGTGATTTGAGCAAGAAGATCGGCGATCTGGGCCCCAAGGAAACGAAGGTGGAGTTCGCGCGCGAGAAAATGGTCTTTGCCAAGGGCTTCGTGGATGCCTGCCGGGCCGCGACAGACAAGATGGGAAAAGATCTCAAACTCTCCTCGGCACAGGAAACACAGACACCGCCGGCACCGGCCGCCCAGGAAGCGAAGCCGTCCGCCGTCGCCCTCACGGGAGCATCCGTCTATGACCTTCGCGGTGTGGCCTGTCCTATGAATTATGTGAAGACGAAATTGAAACTGGAAATGATGGACGCCGGTGAAAAGCTGGAAGTCTGGTTGGATGCGGGTGAGCCGATCAAGAATGTGCCGATGAGCTTGAAGAATGACGGCCATCTGGTGCATCTGCAGGAGGCGTTGGAACCCGAAGCCGCGCATTTCCGCATCTTGGTCGAGAAAGTCGAGTGACTAGGGTAAGCGCGGCGTCCCGGCGCCGCGAGGGTGGGTGGGTGAGATAGGGCAAACGCGACGTCCCGGCGCCGCGAGGGTGGGTAGGTGAGATAGGGCAAACGCGGCGTCCCGGGTAAGTGATTGCGAAGCGATCGGTGGGTGGGCTGGGTGAAAAACGACCGCGAGGGCGGGTTGGGTGAGATAGGGTAACACTCGACGTTCTCAGCGCAAACATGGTGAAGACAAGGACCACGAGGCATGACGCCATCCATTGACGACATTCGGGCCTGGGGTGAATCGCTGGAAGGCAGTCCGCCCCAGGCGGTCCTGGCCGCAGCGATCACCCGTTATCGGCCACGGATCGTTCTCGCATGCGGCTTTGGCGCTGAAGATGTCGTGTTGGTGGACATGATGCATCGGATTGACCCGTCGATGGCTTTATTTTACTTGGATACCGATTTCCTGTTTCCCGAGACCTATGCGACACGCGACCGCATCATTGAGCGGTATGAGCTCAAGCCTGCCCAGGTCCACCAAGTGAAATCGCTGCTGACGCCGGAACAACAGGCGGAGCAGCATGGCGAGGCCCTGTGGGCCCGCGATCCTGACCGGTGCTGCCAGCTCAGAAAAGTCGAACCGCTCAGGCGGCTCCTCGATGGATTCGAGGCCTGGATCACCGGGATCAGGCGGGAGCAGGCACCCACGAGAGCCAATGCGAAAGCCATCGAGTGGGACAATACCTTTCAACTGGTGAAGGTGAATCCCCTCGTCCGCTGGACGTGGGCCGATTTGTGGACGTACATCAAAGTCTACGAAGTGCCCTACAACCCGCTGCATGACCACAACTACCCGAGCATCGGTTGCACGCATTGCACGAAGCCGATCGTGCCGGGCGAAGACCTCCGATCTGGGCGGTGGCAAGGACGGGAAAAAACCGAATGCGGCCTTCACAAGGCATCGTGACGGGCATGCAAGAATTCATTGCGAAAATTGCCAAGGGACCTAAAGCCTCGAAGGATCTCACGTGGGATGAGGCGAAGCGGGCCATGCAGGCTTTGATCGAAGGCAATGCCACGGCAGCACAGACCGGAGCCTTTCTGGTCGCCATGCGATTCAAGATGGAGTCCGTGACCGAGCTGGCGTCGTTCACTGCCGCGGCGCGCGCGTATGTCGCCCCATTGCCCGTCCCACAGGAACTCGGGCTCGTTGATCTGCCGTCCTATGCTGGGAAACAGGATACCTTTCATGCCTTGACCGGGGCCGCCATTCTGGCGGCTGCCGCCGGCGGAGCCGTGCTGATGCATGGGTACGATGGTATTCCCGGCCGGCCGGGAAACGCCGCCGTGCTCAAGGCCCTGGGCATTCCGATCGATCTCGAGCCCAGAGCGGTCTCGAATACGTTGGTGAAACACGGATTCGCGTACCTCGACATCGCGCTCTATCATCCGCCACTGTACCGGTTCCTGGAAATGAGGCAGGAGCTGGGTGTGCGCAGCGTGTTCCATCCGATCGCGCGACTGCTGAACCCGGCTCGTGCTTCCTCACAAGTCGTCGGCCTGACACACCCGCCCCATTTCGAGAAGACGGCCGAAGCAATTCGCATGCTCGGCCTGCCGCGGGCGCTCGTCGTGAGAGGGGTGGAGGGAGATCCGGAATTGTCGATCGCGATGGCAACAAAAGTCTTAGAACTGCGTGATGAGCGCATTACCCCGTTGACGTTGGCACCGAAGGATGCCGGGCTTACATTGGGAACCTCCCGTGCGATGGCGGGCTATCCACCGGAGCAGCGGGAGAAGGAGACCGATCTCCTCAGGCGCATTCTTCACAATCAAGTGGCCGGCGGACAGCGAGACTGGGTGCTGCTCAATGCCGGGCTATTGTTGTATGCCGGCGGCAGAGGCGCGTCCTTGGCAGAGTGCACGTCGTTGGCCCGTCGAGCATTGGAGAACGGCGCCGGGGCGAGGAAGTTGGAAGCGCTCGCTCAAGCGCCGGTGGCAACCGTCCAAAACTTTCAAGCCGAAATACGGAGCGTCGTGTGAAGCATCTTCGGCAGCTCGAAGACCAGAGCGTCTATATTCTTAGAGAAGCCTACAAGCATTTCGACAATCTCGCGATGCTCTGGTCCATGGGAAAGGACTCAACCGTGCTGCTTTGGCTTGCACGCAAGGCCTTTTTCGGGCATGTGCCGTTTCCGCTGCTTCACGTGGACACGAGCTACAAGATCCCGGCCATGATCGAATACCGCGATCGTCTGGCAAGGGAATGGCACCTCAATCTGGTCGTGGGACAAAATAAAGAAGCGCTTGCGGGAGGCATGAACCACACGCTGGGACGCGTGACCTGTTGCACCGCGCTCAAGACCAACGGGCTCAAGCAGTTGCTCGAGCAAAAAGGCTACACGGGGGTCATTTTGGGTGTCCGGGCGGACGAAGAAGGCACGAGGGCAAAGGAGCGGTATTTTTCACCACGCGACAAGCACGGTGATTGGGATTTCCGTGACCAGCCACCGGAGTTGTGGGATCAATTCAAAACGACGTTTCCTCCGGGCACCCACATCCGTATCCATCCATTGCTGGACTGGACCGAGATCAACATTTGGGAATACATCAAGCTCGAGAACATTCCCTTTATTGACCTCTACCTTAATAAAGGCGATGGGACTCGCTATCGCAGCCTGGGCTGCGCACCCTGTACCATGCCGATCAAGTCAACAGCGAGCACGGTCGACGACATCATTGAGGAACTGCGTCACACGACGGTGGCCGAGCGATCGGGGCGCGCACAGGATGAAGGACGAGGAATGGAGTTGTTGCGAAAAGATGGATACATGTAACACCGCGGTCGCGAAATCTTCCGAGCATCTCAATATCGTCATTGTCGGACACGTCGATCACGGCAAGTCCACCTTGCTGGGACGCCTCTATGCTGATACGGGCTCGCTGCCCGATGGCAAGTTGGAAAAGGTTCAGGCCATTTGCCGTCAGCAGGGCAAGGAGTTCGAATACGCCTTCTTGTTCGACGCCTTTCTGGAGGAGCAGGAGCAGGGCATCACGATTGACACGGCCAGAACATTTTTTCACTGGAAGGGACGGCAATACATCATTATCGACGCGCCGGGCCACAAGGAATTTCTCAAGAACATGATTTCGGGTGCGGCTCGTGCCGAGGCGGCATTGCTCCTGATCGATGCGTTGGAGGGCGTCAAGGAACAATCGAAAAAGCATGGCTATCTGCTCTCTCTTCTGGGCGTCCGCCAGTTCGCCGTCGTCGTCAACAAAATGGATCTCGTCGCGTACCGTCAGGACGTCTTTGATGGCATCGAGAAGGAATACCGTGAGTTTCTTGGTCAATTTGGGGCACATCCTGCACGGATCATTCCGGTGAGCGCAAAGCTGGGTGACAACATCGCCCATCGCAGCCAAGCGATGGCCTGGTACCACGGGCCGACGGTGCTCGATACGCTGAGCATGTTCACAAAGGAAACGGTGCGGTCGGAGCAGCCGCTTCGCGTTCCGATCCAGGACGTCTATAAGTTCGATGCCCGGCGGATTCTTGCGGGCCGCATCACGGCTGGACGGCTGAGAATCGGCGATCACCTGGTCTTCTCACCCTCCAATAAACGTGCGAACATTCGCACCATTGAAGCGTTTAACATTGAGCCCGTCCCCACATCTGCCGAGGCCGGGCAATCCGTCGGCATTACCCTGGATGAGCAGATTTTCGTGGAACGCGGGGAAATTGCCACCCATCAGGACCACCTGCCGCACGTGTCAACGGCGTTTAAAGCCAATGTGTTCTGGCTCGGCAAGCGACCGCTGGAGCACAGCCGTAAGTATCAGCTCCGCGTGGCCACAAAAGAGGTGGAATGCGAGGTGGCCGCCATCCATCGGATCATCGATACGATGGATCTCAATCAGCAGCAGGGCAGCAAAACGGTAAACCGCAACCAAGTCGCAGAGTTGACGCTCCGCACCAAGACTCCCATCGCCTTCGACCTCTCTTCTTCGTTCGAGGCCACGGGGCGCTTCGTCTTGGTGGACGAATATGATATCGCCGGCGGCGGCATCGTGACTGAAATGATCAGGGACGACCAGGAGCTTTTGCGTGAGGAGGCGCGTCGCCGGGATTTTGCCTGGGTTAAGGGCGAGGTCGGTATCGAGGAGCGCGCGCAGCAATATGGGCATCGGGCCGCCATCGTGCTGATTACGGGCGGACGGCATACCGGCAAGTCGTTTTTGGCTAAGAAACTGGAAGCGAGGTTGGTGGCCGACGGACGCCATGCCTATCTCTTGGACGGCGAAAATCTGCGCCGCGGGTTGGACGCCGATCTTGCGGGAGGCGAGCGGGGCCAGACCATGGAGATCGCCAGGCGCTATGGGGAAGTGGCCCGCTTGCTGGCCGATACAGGCCTGATTGTGGTATCCACCACGAATCCCTTCGGCCTGGCCTACGAGGAGGCTGCGCAAGCCATCAGAACACTGGTGCATCCCACCCCGGTGATTTCCATTCACATGAGCAAGCTTCCCGAACAGGCGCCGACGACTGCCGATCTCGCCTTTTCCGGTCCGGC
>DATIGH010000158.1:0-10885 GCA_035454845.1 Nitrospira sp. | reverse complement strand
GTCGGCGGGGTTCTTGGTAGGGTTGGCTCTCGCCGTCCTGAGAATTGAACCACCGCGAAAATGAATGCGACTCACTTGCTCAAGAGTCAGCGGCATGATTCTGCTCACATCGCCCTGCATGATCCACTTGAAGCCTTGCTCGATACCGACAACTTTTGAGCCTTCCCCAAGGCATCGGAGCGTGGCTGCACTGATCACGCCATTGATGCCGGGCGCAGGACCTCCGCCAACCAAGATCGCGATGGTTTCTGCCATTGGATTTCCTTCGTTTGATGGAAGTGATGGGGTAGCACAGTCACGTGTTGCGGCGGAACGAGCACATCCCGCTTGTCCAACGGTCCACGTTGGTGCCCGGGTGCATAGATAATGCCTGCAGTCGAAGGGAACCCTGGTGGTTGCAATGTTTGCGTTGAATTATTTTGCTGATGTCCGTTGGATGCCGGCAAATGTTTCCGCTGTAGCGTCTTGAACCAGAATCCTTCGCCACCTCTGTAGCGAATTTCCACAATCTCACTGTCAACTCTGTCGCGGGTCTCTGTATTCCGGCGAATTCTTTCTGGTTCAAATCAGCACTCTTTGGCACTCCCCGTGCTATTACGTACCCTCGATAAAGGTCGCGCCAGGATTGCTTTTCCTGGGAGGACCCGATGAATCCTTGGCGGACAAATGGCCGGGAGGAAACGCTTCGCGTTTGGCTTCTGGTTGGTTCAGTCATCGTGGCTTCATGCGCATGGCACGTCTTTCCGGCGTCTGCCGAAGAGCCCGCCGGAGATAGGGTGGTCACCGACTCGACGAAGAAAGATTGCCGCTATGAAGGGATTGGCCAGAAAAACGGCGGCTCTTCCGCGTTGGAGCTCTTTCCGGAGAATGATGTCTTTCGCCCCCTATGGGCCGATCTGAAGCAGCCGCAGTTTTTCGCCTCCTGGCAGGCAACCAGGATTCGCTCCAGCCCTCGGGAGTATCTCAATCTTGGCACGGTCGGCTTCGGCGACAACTTCGGTCTGATCGGAAAGCGCAACGGCTGTGACGGGTGGCAGGTTGGCATTCTTGCTGGTCTCTTTGCGCAGTTTGATCTTGATGGAGCGTCGAAGGATCTCATCAATGCTGACTATGTGGTCGGCATCCCTATCTCATGGCGGAGCGGGCTGTTCTCGGCCCGCGTGCGATTTTTCCATCAAAGCAGCCATTTAGGCGATGAATTTCTGCAGGCCAGGCCAGGTTTCAATAATATAGGGCTCAGCTATGAAGCGCTCGAGGCGATTCTGTCCCTCGATGCGCCGGGTGGGTGGGGACGGGTGTACGCCGGCGGGGCGACGGCAGTGCACATAGAACCGTCCACCATCGATCCGAGTTCGGTGCACTGGGGCGTGGAATTGCGAGGGCGAACCATTGCGGCTCCGCTTCTCGCGAAAGCCATCCCGAGCACGCGTTTCACGCCGATTCTTGGAGCCGACTTTCAAGCCTATGAAGCACTTAATTGGACTATTAATTCCAGTATTATTGGCGGAGTGGAATGGTCCAAAGCGGGTTCCGATCGTCGTTTCCGCTTCCTCATTAACTACTATCATGGCTTTGCGCCGTGGGGACAATTCTTTCTCACAAAGATTGAGATGGTCGGTTTTGGGTTGTACCTGTCGTTTTGATGAAAGACGACACCTTTAGCTGGAGCTGGTGAAATAATGCTGGTGAAGCGGCTTACGAATGCGTGCATGCTGATCACTGTGGCATGGCTTGCCACAACCGTCTTCGGCTGTCAGACATTGACATCCCGTCCTGCTCTCATGATCGTTCCGATTTCTTCCGTCGACCAGGTAACCGGAAAATGGGAAGGCTTGAGCAAGCGTGTTCCGGACATGCGAGACGATGCGTGGGTCATCCTGCTGATCGCAAAAAACGGACACTTCAACTTTGTAAGCAATCGTGCCGAGGACTATTTGTTGGGGACCGGTGTTCTTACGATCCTGAACGGTAGAGCGCACGGAAAAACCGGGAGTGGAACTGGCACCCTTACGCTCCATGATAAGAATGGCAGCGCCGTCTTAGTGGTCGAGGTCTCTCTCAATGATGGCCACCACTACTATATGGAGATGAGTCGCCTCAAGGAGTGAACGCGGCCACCATCTATGACGATCCAGGCAAAGGCTGCTGTGGTGAATTCGCTGGATACCAGACTCTCGCCCGAAAGCGGCACACTGACGCTCGTCGTGACAGGACGGTGGGATTCATACACAACCGGGAATTGGTGGCATCGAGCCCAGCAGATCCTCGCACAATCGCTACCACGTAGGCTCGTCATCGATGCATCCGGAGTGAGCTATTGTGACGGCGCAGGTATTGCGTTCCTGGTCCTCCTTCAGCAGCTGCAGGCTCGCTCCGGCGGCGATGCCGTCATTCGGGGACTGCACGAGGAATTCCGGCGCCTGCTCGATATCTATGGGCGCATATCAATAGAGCCTGCCTCAGGACGCCGCGCTGAGGCGTTATCCATTACTCAACACGTGGGAAAAGCAGGGATCGGACTGTGGCGAGACGTGAAGCGCCTGCTGGAGTTCATCGGTGAACTGGCGACGACGATGTTCTATGCCGCGCGACATCCTCGTCTCGTTCGATGGCGCGATGCCTGGCTCGTCGCCGAGCAGGCCGGCGTCAATGCGTTTCCTGTCATCGCCCTCATCGGATTGCTGCTCGGCCTGATCTTGGCGTTTCAATCCGCGATGTCCTTGCGCCGGTTCGGTGCGGATATCTTCGTCGCCAACCTCATCGGCTTGGCCATGCTGCGCGAGATGGGCCCGCTCATGACCGCGATCATTTTAACCGGCCGGTCCGGCTCGGCCTTTGCGGCTGAGATCGGCACCATGAAGGTGAGGGAAGAAATCGATGCGCTGACCACGATGGGGCTGGAGCCGGTCCGATTTTTGGTCCTGCCTCGTGTGCTGGCGGCCGTGGTCGTCACCCCCATCTTGACGGTGTTTGCGATTGCGTTCGGCTTGTTCGGAGGCGGGTTGGTCATGCGGTCCCTCGGCTATCCCTTTGTCGCCTACGTCAATCAAATGCTGACGGCTGTAACCCTCGCAGATCTCCGTGGCGGACTCGTCAAATCGCTCGCCTACGGGATCGTGGTGGCTGCCATCGGCTGCCTGCGCGGTTTGCAGACAACGACCGGGGCCAGCGCCGTCGGTCAATCGACCACGAACGCGGTGGTCAGCGGTATTGTGCTCATCGCCATTGTCGATGGGATCTTCGCGTTGGTCTACTACGCATTAGGCTGGTAGCTGGTTCATGCCCTTATGGAAAAGGAGCCTGTCATTCAGGTGCAGCACGTGACCGCCGGGTATGCTGGCACGATCGTGATCGACGACATCTCTTTCGATGTCTATCGCGGCGAGGTCTTCGCGATCCTTGGGGGGTCCGGCAGCGGAAAGAGCACGTTGTTGAAACAATTGATCGGGCTCAACCAACCGATGGCCGGCCGCATTCTGATCCAGGGGAAGGACATTGTGACGGCGGAGAGAGCGGAGCGCACCGAGATCCTCAAAAAAATCGGGGTGATGTATCAAATGGGAGCCTTGTTCGGCTCAATGACCCTACTGGAAAACGTGCGGCTGCCGTTAGAGGAGTACACACAGCTTCCGTCGGACGCCATGGATCTCATTGCCCGTATGAAGCTGAAACTCGTGGGGCTCGAGGCATTCGGTGACTACATGCCGTCCGAACTGAGCGGAGGGATGCAGAAACGTGCGGCCATTGCGCGTGCCATGGCGCTGGACCCGGAGATTCTCTTTCTTGACGAACCGTCGGCCGGCCTGGACCCCATTACGTCGGCCGAGCTGGACCAGTTGATTCTGAGCCTGGCCAGAAATCTGAACATCACCTTCGTCGTCGTCACCCATGAGTTGTCGAGCATTTACACCATCGCGGACCGCGTCATCATGCTGGACAACCGGGTCAAGAGCATCGTGGCGACAGGGCATCCTCGTGACTTGCGGGATCATGCCACAAACCCGTGGGTCCGCCGATTTTTCAATCCTGCAATGGCAGGCGCGGCCCTGGGGGAAAGGACGGGTGAACAGGTATGAGCGCCCAGGCGAGTTATTTCAGGATCGGAGTTTTCATCATGTCTGGCCTCGCCGTCACTATTGTCGGAATTGTCGCGCTTGGCGGAGGCAGGTGGTTCAAGACCCTCGAATCCTTCGAAAGCTACTTCGATGAATCGGTCCAAGGCCTCACCGTCGGGTCTCCGATCAAATATCGCGGCGTCCAAGTCGGAACCGTTGAGTCCGTTACGTTCGTCGGTGACGTGTACGCGGATCAAATGAGCGAAGAGGCGCTGTTGCGTTATGGCCGCTACGTGGTCGTGAGCATGACTGCAACGGATCTAGCTCCCCATCTGACCGATCAGGAAAAAGAGGAAAGGCGAGAGAGCTATGTGACCGCTGGGCTTCGGGTTCGGCTGGCTCAACAGGGGATCACGGGGTTGGTCTATGTCGAAGCGGACTATCTCGATCCGAACGAGTACCCGCCATTACAGGTCCCGTGGACGCCGCGGAGGACGTATCTCCCTTCGGCTCCCAGCACCGTGAGCGTCCTAGGGGCTGCGCTCCATAACATCACCAAGGATCTGGAGAAGGCGGACATTCAAAAAGTGACGGCCGATGTCGACAGCCTCGTGCTCGAGGCGACGAAATCCATCAAGGACGCTAATCTGCCGCTGTTGAGCAACCAGGCGGGTGAGGTGCTAGCCGAGTCGAAACGCATCACGCATGATGTGAGCCGGCTGTTGGAAAGTCGCGAGGTCAAAGCCATTCTCTCGGACGCAGTGAGCGTGATGCACGGGATGAGAGAGATCGTGACGGACTGGTCCGAAATATCGAAACAGACAAAGTTGGCGTCTAACAGGTTTCCAGAGATCTCGAGCCGATTGGAGAGGAGCCTACGACACGTCGACATGCTGCTTGCAAAGAAGACTACGGACATCGAGCAAACCATCGACAGCCTTCGCGTGACAGCCGACAACTTTCGTGAACTGAGCGAGAATGGGAAACGGTACCCCGCTCAAATGTTCTTGGGCGGACCGCCGCCGCAAACCGGCTCGGCGAAGCGGTAAGCGAGCTCAGTTGCAGCTCTTCGCGCCCGGCCGATCGGTAGCAGCAAAGTGTTGCCCAACGCCCTACGTCGCGCAAGGGAGTCGACTCAGAACTTCCGTACGAAGGAGGTCATTGGCTATGGACACGAAGACTGCTTCCAACGCCGAGCCTTGCATCGAAGACGCCATCCTGTCGCTCTGCTGCGACCGACCGATCCAGAGGTTTTCGGACCTTGCACAGGCCCTGCCACAGCACAGTTGGCGTGCGCTGTTCGCTGCACTGAACCGGCTGGCTCAACAGCGTCGCATCGAGCTGGTCTCGCATCCGTGGGACCATGAGATCATCTTCACGTCCGCCTCCACCGCCAAGGGGCGGCCACGTGTGCAGACGTGGGCCTCCAGGGATTCGCCTTGGAGTGCGGCGCGATAAAGAAGGTGGAGAAGGACGAGGATAGCTCAATCGAAGAGTGGTCCCGGGAAGACGGATTCTATCGGCTCTACGTCGGCTTTGACGAATACCTCATGGGCGGTTCGGCTGTTGAAAGGTAGAAATAGTGGAATCTAGCTCCAGTCCGGTTCGACAAGTCAGTCACACAGCGCAGATTGCCATGCTGCTGCCCTTCATCGGCTTCCCGCTCATGGGTATCCTCGCCGGCTGTGTCAGCCTTGGTCAGAGCCAACCAGAGAAGCAGTACTTTGCCCTGGACGTGGTACGAGAAGGCGAGACGATGGCCGCGCTTCCGCGAACGAGGCTCGACGTCAGGAGATTTCGTGCCTCTTCCCCGTTAGGAAAGGAACTGGTGTACCGCAGGAGCGATGGACGTTACGAAGCAGATTTTTACAACCAGTGGTTTGTCGTGCCCGATGTGATGTTCACCCAGCAAACAACGAACTGGCTCACGTCAGCCGGTCTGTTCCAATACGTCATGGATTCGTCAGCATCGTTGCCGCCGACTCATATTCTCGAGGGTACGGTGATCGCCCTATACGGAGATTACCGTGCGAACCCAGCTAAGGCCGTCCTTGGTCTCCAATTCGTTCTGCTACAAGAAACGGCTGGCTCGACGGACATAATCTGGCACAACCAGTACCGGAAGGAAGTCGTGGTGAGGGAGCCGCGCCCCGAAGCGCTCGTCTCAGGCTGGAATGAGGCTCTTCAGATCATTTTGACGGATCTCGAGACCGATCTTAGCAAAGCCATTCGGCTGAAGTAATACAGGTCATAACGGAGGCGCTGCGTCTGTGTAGGTGACAGGGATGAAGCAGGACAAGCTCAAATTACTCGGTATCAAAAAGATCCTTTGGCCGGTCAGAGATGTGGGCCTCAAGCCGCGCGGAGGCCCCATGCGCGCCCTGTTCGGCTTATTGCCGGGAACCAGCGGGATCAGCCAAGATCTCGCTGACTTTCTCAAGGGGGTCCAACTCTTCGAGGACCTTGAGGTTGGGCAGCTGAAGCGACTGGCCCGACTTGTCCATATACGGAATTACCGGGATGGGGAGGACATCTTCGAGCAAGGGAAACCTGGGGCGGCCATGTTCGTGCTTCGTGCCGGTTGTGTTGACATCCTGAGACGAGGCCATAACGACGTGGAACTGCTATTGGCAACCTTGGAGCCCCCAGCCTCGATAGACGAATCCGCACTCATGGCAGCCGGTACCATGCACTGGTTTACTGCACGGGCTCGTGGCCCCGTCTCCATGGTCGCATTCGGACGTTCTGACTTGGAGGCGCTCAACCAAAATTTTCCCGTTCTGGCGAATAAGGTTCTTGCCAAACTGGCCCAGGTCACGGCGTTGAGACTTCAAATGCTCGTCGAAGAGCTGACCCGCGAGCAGAAGGACCCCGAGTGACTGAATCCAATATCAAGCCGATTGTCTTGGCGGTCGGCGTCGTACTCGCTATCTACCTGACGTGGGAAATGCGCAGTCTCATTCTGCCTCTCACGGTGAGCGGCCTGCTGGCGTACGTCTGTCGTCCTCTCGTGACTGGTTTAGAGCGGTTGAATGTGCCGCGTGGCATTGCAATCGGCCTGCTGTTAACCGGTTTCCTGTTCGCCTGCCTCATCATCCTCGTCGGCGTACAGGCCATCGTTCCAAGCGAGCACCAGTTCATCGAGCTGAAGGTCCATGCGCTCTATGCGCTCAACGATCGCTACAAGGCTGTGATGGGTCTTGATCATTCGCCGACGATCGGCAACCGGCTCTACCGACTGGTGCATAGTGATGTGGATCCTCTGATGGATCACGTCAATGAGGTCCTCGCGCTGTCGCCCAAAGAGCATGCTGACTTTGTTGCCTCCCATGCGCGATCAGGTGTTGAGTCCGCATCTGATCAATTGCTGACGGAGTACCATACGAATCTCGCAACACGCGCGGCGAGCAGGAGGACCGTGGACGTCGGCACGGGAGGCCGCGCAGACCAGGCTTTCGGCCAAGGTTGGACAAAGTTTGTGCGATCGCCACTTACCGTGCTCGGCGGCGTGCTCTCGACCTGGATCATCGCCCCTCTGGTGTTTTTCTTTCTGCTACGGGATACGGGCGAGATTAAACGCGGTCTTCTGAACTTGGTCCCGAATCAGCTCTTTGAGCCGGCGCTCGCCATTCTGGCGGATCTCGATCGTGCGGTGGGGAACTACCTGCGGGGCATGTCCTTATCCTGCTCATTGCTTGGCCTTACCATTATGTTTTTTCTCTTCGTTATTGGAGTGCCCCTCCGCTGGGCATTCGCCATCGGCTTGTTTTCCGCGTTAACCAACGTCGTTCCGTATCTGGGATCCGTGGTTGCCTTGCTGGCTGGGCTCGCCTATGCCTTTTTTGGCACGGAGTTTCGTCCGCTGTTGCCCATGGTGGAGCAGGACAGCTTAGCGTTCTGGGTGGTTCTGGCCGTGCTGCTGGCCGAACTGATCAAAAACGCGGTCTACGACCCCGTTGTGCTTGGGGGGGCGGTGCTGCTCCACCCTGTCGTCGTCATCATCGGGTTCGTCGGCGGCACTCTCATGTTTGGAGGAGTGGGAGCCATTCTTGCGGTTCCTACGCTCACCGTCTTTACAGTTTTCGTTTCGAGCACAGCTCGGCACTTAAAGGCATATGGGCTCATGTGAACGCACATTCACAGCTGATTGGACAACATGATGACAGCGAAAATTCTCGTCCCGCTGGAGGGCTCAAAGTGCTGAAAGTGAAGGCAATGCTAGGGTGGTCTCTGTCAATTTTGACAGTGTTCGGGTAGACGCGAGCAGTTGTAGACTGCTTCACCGGTTGTTTTCCGGTTCTGAACCATCACGTCACAACCAGGAGTATCTCTAATGAAAAATGTCACCGCTCATGAACAACAACAGGAGCAAATGAAAACACATCCCGGCTTTATTGCGGCACTGGATCAAAGTGGAGGCAGCACGCCCAATGCGCTCCGTCTCTACGGAATCAAAGAAGGCGCGTGGTCCAACGAGAAGGAGATGTTTGACCTCGTGCACCGGATGCGCACACGCATCATCGCTAGTCCGAGCTTTACAGGAAAACGGATTATCGGCGCCATTCTGTTCGAGAACACCATGGACAGGGACATCGAGGGACGGCCTACGGCGGACTATCTCTGGAACGTGAAGCGAGTTGTTCCTTTTCTCAAAGTCGACAAAGGCCTTGCGGCTGAAAAAGACGGCGTGCAGCTGATGAAGCCCATGCCCGACCTTGGGGCGCTGCTCGACAAAGCAAACACGAAAGGTATCTTCGGAACCAAAATGCGTTCCGTCATCAAGGAGGCCAATGGAGCCGGCATCAACAGCGTCGTGAGCCAGCAGTTCGAGATCGCTCGTCAAATTCGCTCCGCAGGCCTGGTGCCGATCGTGGAACCTGAAGTCGACATTCACTGTCGCGAAAAGGCCAAGGCGGAACAGTTGCTCAAAGAGGGGCTCTTGAGGGAGCTCGACAACTTGCCCGCGGATCAGATGGTCATGCTCAAGCTCACACTTCCTGAGCGAGACGACTTCTATCTTGAGTGCATCCGACATCCGAATGTCTTGAGAGTGGTTGCACTCTCTGGGGGATATAGCAGGCAAGAAGCCAACGACCGTCTGCGCAGGAATCACGGCCTCGTCGCGAGCTTTTCGCGAGCGCTGGTCGAAGGGCTGACGGCCCAGCAATCCGATGCCGAGTTCAACGCGATGCTGGATAAGTTCATCCAGAGCATCTTTGACGCGTCGAACACTTAGGGAGTGGCTCCGGCGGAGCCGGTGGGATTAGAGGGTTTCGAGTATCGAGTTTCGACTATGAAGAGGTGGAAGGAACAGCGAAAAAGCTCATTGTGTAAGTTCAAATAACTCGAAACCCGAAACACGGAACCCGTAACTCTCGATTCAACAAGATGCGGATTTTAGTGATCAATAGCGGGAGCTCGTCGATCAAATTTCGGCTTGCGGAGGTGACCGAAAAGCGAAGTGGGGAACAGGCGACTGAACCGGCGATGCTCGAAGGCTCCATCAAGGGGATCGGAGCAGTGGCGAGCATCGAGGTGCGGGGTCATTCGAAGACCGGCTTGGAAGTGCGAGATCACGGTGAGGCATTACGTATCCTATTTGATCGGTTAGGTGGTTCGTTCGGCAACATCGAAGCGGTCGGACATCGGGTCGTGCATGGTGGCGATCGGTACGTGGAGACTACGTTGATCACTGAGGAGGTCGAAGCAGGAATTGACGCGCTGTCCGAGTTGGCTCCCTTGCACAATCCTGCATGTCTTGCCGGGATTCGTGCGGCGAAAGCGGTTCTTGGATCGTCCGTGCCCATGGCAGCGGTCTTCGATACGGCCTTCCACCAGACAATGCCGGATGTCGCGAGATGCTATGCGATTCCAGTTGACATGGCTGACCGGCATCACATCCGTCGCTATGGTTTTCACGGGATCGCACATGCCTCACTCGCCAATGGTTATGCAGCCTACACAGGGACGTCATTGAAAGAGACACGTCTTATTACGTTGCAATTGGGCAACGGATGCTCCGCGGCCGCGATTGCCCAAGGAAGATCGGTCGAAACGTCGATGGGGTTTACACCGTTGGAAGGTTTGGTTATGGGCACGCGATCCGGCGACGTGGATGCCTCCATTGTCGGATACCTGTCCGAGCGCGAAAAAGTCGAGCCGGTCGAAGTGGAACGATGGCTCAATGAACGATCCGGTCTTCTCGGTGTGTCGGGACGGTCCAACGACATGAAGGAGCTGCTGCGTGCCGCACAGGAGCACGACGAACGCGCAGAATTCGCGGTCGATCTCTTCTGTTACCGGGCGCGGAAATATCTCGGCGCCTACATGGCGGTCCTCGGGGGAGCCGATGCCATCGTCTTTGGTGGGGGCATAGGGGAAAACGCTCCCGAGATTCGAAGGCGAATCTGCAACGGCATGAGTTGGTGCGGCATCAGAATCGATCCCGACCGCAATCTTGCAGCGGTGGGACTCAAGCCCGGTTCGGCGGCTCAGATCAGCAAGGATGGGTCCCGACCCGAGGTCTATGTGGTGGCGGCTGACGAGGAAAGTTGGATTGCCCGGGAAACGGTGAGGTGTCTAAAAACTGCCTCATAATAGATGCGTTTCGGGTTTCGCGTTGCGAGTTTCGAAACCAAAACTCGCAACCGAGGCGCGACGCAGGAAATTCGAAACTAGAAACTCGAAACTCTGTTGAAAGGAGCTTAGAAATGGCAAATGCGTTATCGGAAAAAGAACTGAAGTTGATGGACGCCTATTGGCGGGCGGCAAATTATCTGTCGGTGGGACAGATCTACTTGTACGACAACCCACTCTTAAAAAAGCCGCTG
>DATIGH010000157.1:0-11518 GCA_035454845.1 Nitrospira sp. | reverse complement strand
TTTCCTCCGCCCCACGATTTCCTTGGACACACCATTGGGGCATACTGCCCCCATTATTGATGGAGGTGTTCATGGCGAAATCGAAAGCAGAGCGCGGCCGGTTTTCCTCGCGCAAGAAGATGGACGTGGTGCTGCGTGTGTTGCGTGGCGACGATCTCGATTTGGTCTCGCGGGAAGCCGGGATCACCGCCGCGAAGGTGTCAGAGTGGCGGGACCAGTTCGTGGCCAGTGGACAGGCCGGGTTGAAGAGCCGGGCCGCCGATGGCCACGACGACGAACTCGTGCGGCTGAAGGCCTTAGTCGGAGATTTGACGATGCGCTTGGAACTGTCACGAGAAGCGGTCCAGCGTCTCCGCGGTGGCGCCCCTTTGGCCACCGGGAGGTCGACGCGATGAGCCACACCACGTCGCCTTCCACGAATCGCCCGTATGGTGTGGTCCGGGTCTGTCAGGAATGGGGCCTGAGTCGGTCCACTTTTTATGCCCAGCCGGGCCGTAGCGTGTCACGGCCCCGTGAGCCGGCGAAACGAGGCCCGAAGACCTTCTACACAGACGAGGTGCTCACCGTGCATATCCGCCAAGTGCTGGCCACCTCGCCGTTTCTCGGGGAGGGGCACCGCAAAGTCTGGGCACGGCTGCGGGCGCAGGGGATTCGCACGTCCAAATCCCGCGTGCTACGACTCATGCGGCAGGCCGGGCTCTTGGCTCCCAGTCGGGCGCCGCGCGTCGTGGGACCACGGGTCCACGACGGCACGATCACGACCGAGCGCCCGAATCAGATGTGGGGCACCGATGCGACCAGCACGGTGACGGTGGCGGACGGGGCCGTCACGGTCTTCATCGGCGTGGATCATTGTACGCTCGAAGGGATCGGCATCCATGCGGCGAAGCGGGCCACCCGCTTCGAGGCCTTAGAACCGATTCGCCAAGGGGTGCGCCAGCAGTTCGGGACTGTCTCGGCCGGGATCGCTATGGGCCTGCAGGTGCGGCATGATCATGGCAGTCAATATATGAGCGACGATTTCCAGGCCGAACTCCGATTCCTGGGCATCACGTCGAGTCCGGCGTTTGTCCGCGCCCCAGAAGGCAACGGCGTGGCGGAGCGGTTCATTCGGACGCTGAAAGAGCAACTCTTATGGGTGCGCACGTTCCAGACGGTGGAGGAGCTCCGCCAGGCGCTCCTCGACTGGTTGCATCTCTATAATGAACAGTGGCTCATTGAGCGGCATGGGTTCCGCTCACCAATCCAGGTCCGTCGGGACCTGCTGGTCACGCTGGAGGCCGCATGACGAGGTCGATCGTCGAGGAGTGGGGGCTTCTTGTGAAGTGGCCCTCAAAAAACGACGCACACCGTTGGCGCAGGAGCGACGATCGCCGAACAATGCGACCCACAGGTCGGGGCGAATACGGCAACAACCGTGTCCAAGAAATCGTGAGCGGTACACCTTACCGTAGTCCTCATCCTTTTTTAGCAACGAAGATGGTCGAGCCCGTGCTGCATCGGGGCGTTGAAGCAGAATAGCCATAACAGCCTGCGCCAAGTGAGGAATTCCAACGATCTTGTCTCTCGGTTTCCCCTCATTCTTGTAGTAGTTCTTTCTCCGATCGTAGAACAGGCCTCGCGGTCTTAGAAACTCTTCTATATCTCGATGCACTTTGTCGGTAGCACGAAGCGACGCCTGTTGAACCGCGGTTTGGCTATTAGTGGCCTTAATGATTCGATCTCTACTTTCTGCTTCAGACGGAACAATAATGCGTACCAAAATTTTCCGGTCATCGCTTTCCGCATTGCACTTCTTGCAGTAGTTAAATATCTCCGTGGACGTCTGGAGACCATTCACAACTTGCGGATCCTCGATTGTTAAGGCCTTGCCGCTTTGCGACGCCTTTGAAGCCAACACAGTGATCCCATTGTTTAGCCACCAAAAGTCTTCCTCATGGGGTTCTTGGAGAGAGTATTGAATGTCGTCGTTGACTTCCGTTCGCCCTTGGTAATCGCGAACATTCGCCTCAAAGATAGTCCGACGTAACTCACCCGAACTGTCCGAGATGAAGCCGTAGTAATCGTGCAGGCGAACCAAGCATACGAACCCAACTTGACCAGCAGAGGAGATCGGGTTCTCTGCAAGCGCAAGCGTATAGGTGGTCTGCGGAGCACGACGCGCTAGTCCAAGCAACTCGGATGCGCCGAGAAACGTAAAGCTGAATTCCGAGGAAGGGAAATGACGGCGAACGGCTGCTTCAAGCTTCTCAACCTTCCTTTTGATATTGGCCTCTGGTTTGTCTCCTTTGGAGGCGTAGTAATAGCGGACCCTAAACGTTGGAAACTTAGCAGCGAGTTGATTGTGAACAGTACGAAAACTAGTGATCGATTCAACTAAAGATTCGTTGTATGTGGTGCTCAGAGAGGTGGGGGCCTTTGACAGATCGAGAATGTCCTCACTTGCCGTCAGGAAACGCTCAACGGGCGTCTCTTGGAATCCAGCAGATGCTTTGGCTTGCATCATGACCAGGTCAAGAGTGATGTTCTTCTTGAGATGCGAGTAATCGGGCTCTTCCTGAACTAGTTCTCCGTTAACTAGAACATAGATACCATCAATGCCGCCATCGCCCGAGTCGCCCACGAGCCCAGAGTCAATTTCGTCATAGGAAAGGTCATAATCCTTGAGCACTTGTTCTGCAGTAAACAGTTCAAAGAACTCACTTAAAGTGGCGTTAGGGGCGACCTCAGCTTGCCGCTGTTTCAGAATTTCATCAAGAATGATGCGATCGTTCTTAGCCATCAGCAGATATCTCCTTGAGCCGTTGGACCAGAAAATCAGGGGTCAGAGTACAATTTCAGAGCCACTATTTTTGGTCGCCCGCGCGTCCTGCCTTTCAGTAACCGCAGGCTGAATCGACTACGAATTTCTTCTACGCCGGTGTGAGCCGAACCTTCACGACCTCGCCGAGCTTCACATGCTGCTTGGCATGCCAGAGGTCGTGATTGTACTGCATGGCCAGCCAACTCTCCGGCGAACGCCAAGAGCCTTGGACAGGCGTAGCGCCATTTCAGGGCTGATCTGGCTTGTCCCCGTCTGAATACGATTCATCGTTGACGCAGCCACATCGAGCTTCCCAGTCGGTTCGCGGCCGCTCAAATTCCTGGCTCCAGATACATCTGAGTAATGAACCCGCCGGGATGGGAGGGTTGTGCATAGCCATGAGGGTCTTTCCACCGGGTTCGAGTCATGCTTCTTGTCAGAGGTCAGTCGGTCTCGTGCCAGGAAACCACTCCGTGTGCTGATCCCCTTGACGACCGAAATAGGTGACCCGCTTGCCTCGAAGATACGCCATGTATCCCTGCACGCCGGCCTGCATGGCGCGCCCGCAGAAGGCCCGGAATTTTTGCCCGTGCTGTTGACTGTCCAGAATTGCCCCCTTCAGCGCGGCTACATCAAAGTCTTCGGCTATCGAGGGAAGCCCTTCAAAGCAGATGGGCGCTAGAACGGCGGCCCCTGAAGCGCTGTAGAAAGTGAATGAGCGGGTGGCATAGTCCACGTGATAATACTCCACGCCGTTGGCAATGAGCTTCCCCACAACCTCAGGAAACGGCATTGATCCATCCAGCGTCGCCTTTGCCAGCAAGGCAATTTCGTTCGCATTCACGTATGACCTCCCCCAGGATGTTGTGATGCCTCAACTTTGTATAAATAGTGCTCAGTACAAGATCAGTTCAGTGCCGTTCCGCACCAAGAGTTTTCCCCCTATTAGCTGCCCTTTCCCCCCTCCACCCTGTTGGGAAATGACACCTCGAGCACCACACAACCGATATCGGTCTTAAACGGACCATGACATTCTCCGGGAGGGCGGCTGGCGTAATGTCCCGCTTCAAGCCAGCAACCGAACGCCTGGTCGTACAGCCGCCCGCTGACAATAAACACCTCCTCGGGGTATGCATGCATTTTTCCACCGAAGGCTGATGTATCAGCGCCCGGCAGGAAGCGAGTGAGTCTGGTGTATTCGCCCGTAAGCGGATCAATACTCAGCGTAATCTCCTCGGCCATCCCCTCGAGACCACTGATGGGAGACCAGCGGGTCCGCTGGTCAGGAGCCAAAGGGTTCCAGTAGGTTGTGATCGATTTTGACATTCCAGTCTCGACAAGAACTCTCGGACACTTCGCGGCTTTCTACGCTGCGTCTGTTAGATAAAGGTCGACATGCAGCGAATCCGTGTCCGGATGATAGCGATAGCTGAGCTTCATGGCGTAATCCCTCGCTCAAGGTCGGAGGCCGCCATATCGGCGTAAGTCTCCAACGTACGTCGTGCTGCTTCTTCGTCCAGTTTGCTGATGGCAAAGCCGACATGGACGATCACATAGTCGCCGACCCCTGCTTCAGGCACCAGGGCCAACGAGACGGTTTTCGTGACCCCGCCGAACGATACCGTCGCGGTGCGGAGCTCGTCATCATCGATGCTCAGGACTTGTCCTGGGACTGCGAGACACATTCTATGCATGACCTCCGTTGGCCATTCCCAATCGGTGCGCCGCCACCACCGCCTGCCCGAGTGACAGCCCCCCATCATTAGGTGGAACCAAGCTATGACTATAGACGACGAATCCCTCTGCTTCCAGACGTTGTCTTACGAGTGCTAGAAGCAGCCTATTTTGAAAACATCCGCCGGTCAGGACGACACGAGGTAGACCAGCCGCTTGCGCCACGTTGACGGTCGCCGCGGCGAGGCCGGCATGGAATCGAGCAGCAATCTTTCCCATTTGATGTCCCTTGCGAAGATCGTCCAGCATGGCATGTATCATGGGACGCCAATCCACGTTCCATTTGGTGTCAAGCGTGGGACTTGGCGCCAGATCCACCGGGTATCCTTCTGCCGTTATTCCGCCTTGCTCCAATTCTTGCTCTGCAGCAAACTGAACGGCCATGGCTGCCTGCCCTTCAAACGAAGCCTGGGTACAGAGACCTGTCAGCGAGGCTACTGCATCGAACAATCGCCCCATGCTCGTCGTCCAAGGGGATGCGGCACCAGATCGCAGCAGACTGCTCCATTGCCCACGCTGATCTCCCGTCACGTTCCAAGAGGGAAGAGAAAGCTTCTCCATCTCATCTCCCATGAGTTCCCACAGAACAGCTGCGGCAGACCGGCTTGGCTCTTTAATGCCCGCCTCTCCACCCAACAACCGGAAGGGCTTCAGCGAGGCAAATCGAGCGAACTTCCCGTAACCGGCAATCAAGAATTCTCCACCCCAGACCCGGCCATCCTCACCATACCCAGCCCCATCCCACACGATACCCAACATCTCGCCGTCAAGCTTGTGTTCCGCCATGCATGAGGCGATGTGGGCATGATGGTGCTGCACGGGTACCAATGAGACGGACAGAGACGCAGCCAGTTGCCGTGCAAAACCGGTCGACCGATAGTCCGGATGCAAGTCACAGGCAACGGCCTGCGGTCTGACATGTAGTAGCCGTTGGAGATCCTCGACCGCCTGCCGGAAGGCTCTGTCCGATTCGACAGTAGAAAGATCTCCGAGGTGCTGACTGAGCACGACGCGATTGCCTGTAAGAACGGCAACGGTGTTCTTGAGATGACCGCCCACGGCCAGGATCGGACCCAGGACTCTATCTGCCGGCCCATCGCTCCAGCGGATCGCCTGAGGCGCATAGCCTCGCGCCCTCCGGAGGATCATCGCTCCGGTCTTTGTTTCTTCACATGGTGCTCCGCCTTTTCCCCGGACGTTGCAGGGAACCACCCACACCACCGAATCATCCATCGGTCTTGCGATCGGTCTATCATGTATGAGGAACGCATCCGCAATGCCTTGAAGACGAACCAGCGCCTCCCGTTCATCGGTCACGATCGGTTCTTCCGATCGATTCCCGCTCGTGGCCACGACGGGTTGCTGGAGTGACGCCATCAACAGATGATGGAGTGGCGTCGTCGGCAACATCACACCGAGATAGGGATTGCCCGGCGCCACGGAGTCGGTCAGCATCGCATCTCGCCGTTTGCGGACTAGAACGATGGGGGCCCGTGGCGAGCGGAGCAGCGCTTCCTCGTCCGTAGACAACAAGCAATGGCCTTTGACCGCATCAACGGAGGGGAACAACAGGGCGAAGGGCTTCTCCGGCCTTCGTTTCCGATCCCGTAAGCGCCGGACAGCGTTCTCCGATTGTGCATCAACCCACAGTTGAAACCCGCCCAGTCCTTTCACCGCGACGATAAGCCCTTGCTTGAGCAAAGCCGATGCTTGTTGTAACGCCTCCTCCTCATCTGCGACTTCACGACCATGCTCATCCCATAAGAATAAGCGCGGGCCGCACGAACGGCAGGCGATCGGTTCCGCATGAAAACGCCGGTCCGCTTCGGTTCCATACTGAGCCTGACAAGCAGCGCAAAGAACGAACCCGGCCATGGTCGTGTTGGAGCGCTCATAAGGAATCGCCGTGAGCACGCTGTAGCGGGGCCCGCATTGGGTGCAGTTGAGAAACGGATACCGAAAGCGACGATCACGAGGATCATGAAGCTCGCGGCAACAATCTTCGCAGGTCGCCAGGTCGGGTGGAATGACAAGCGCTCGCCCGCCTGATTCAGAGCTGGAAGCGATTGAAAAACTTGCATCGCCACGTGCTGGAATAACAGTGGTGCTCATCGCCTCCACGGAAGCTGCGGCCGGCGCGTCGGCTTGCAGTCGCCGAAGAAACATCTCGACGGCTGGTGCCTCCCCTTCCACCTCGATCAGCACACCGTTTCTTGTATTTCGTACCGAGCCGGTCAATTCGAGCTTATGTGCCAGTTTATAGACGAACGGGCGGAAGCCCACTCCTTGTACCGTGCCTTCCACGGCGATTTGCGCGCGCTGAGCGAGAGTCCTTGTCATTCCGCTACCACCAATTCATGAAGTATCACTTCCGAGGCGGATGGGTCCGCCATGACCGGTCCTCCACAGGAACAACAACTATTGTCCAATCCTGTGACGCCGGTACTGCTCCTACATTCCGGACACCAAGCCACACCTGGAACAGGGATAATTTCTACTGTCGCGCCTTCGGCCCTGGTCCCTTGAGAGGCCAATCCGAATGCCCTCTGAAGCGTTGCGTGATCATGAGTCAGTAGGTGGGACAGTGCGCTTACCTTGAGCCTCACTGCAGCAAGTTTGGCAGATCCGGTTCCCCGCAGTCGTGTTTCGACGGCCTTCACGATCTGCGTCATCAAATGGAGTTCATGCATAATGCGCTTCACACTCCCGGACGATCCGGTCCACGACCTGGTCCAACGCCTTGGCTACCGGAGCCGACAGCGTTTGTCCGGCCTCCGTGTCGGCGGCTTCAATTCCGTAGATGATGACGGTAGTCGGAAGCACGCCTATCGTGCGGGCCAGCTCGAGTGCATCTACCGTCCCGATGGCATGGCTGGAGCGAGGAAAGATCCGGCCAGCGATAGGGCCTGCCGAAGCATCGAGTCGGTGGACCGTCCCGGGAGGTTGTCCGCTGCGTGCTGCATCGATGAGGATCACGACGCGCGCGCCTTTCATCATCTCTATAAGGTCAACCCCCGCCATCTCCGCCTCGATCACCTCGGCGCGGTCGCCGATTTCCTGTCGCAGTCGGCGAGCCGCCAGAAGTCCGACCGCATCATCTCTTCGCATGCCATTACCAAGGCCGATGATGCGAATGGTTGCCATGGTCTGTCCGGTCTATTTGCCCTGTCTCGCCGATGGCATGTTGTCTGCTTCAGATCATCCGAGAGCCCCCGCCATCCTTATGCACGCTCGATTTCGAGTCGCAAGAAATGCGTCGCGCAGGAAATACAAGGATCGTAACAACGGATGACTCGTTCACAAGCCAGGGCCGCCTCCTGATCGGGAAGATGCAAGAGTCGAGGTAGGAACAGGCGGAGGTCCTGTTCGATGCGAGATTGGTTCTGCGAAGTCGGAGGAACAATCTTGGCTTCACGGATCATGCCGTCGCCGTCCACCTCGTACCGATGATAGAGAATCCCTCTGGGCGCTTCCGTGCAGGCCGTCCCGATACCGGATCGAACCGTGATCGGCGCCGCCGGTACAGGAGGAGGCTCATACCGTTCGATGAGCCGCAATGATTCCTCCAACGCGTAGAGAATTTCGAGGGACCGTGCGATGATTCCGTGAAACGGATTGCGAAGCGGCAGCGCAATGCCGCTATCGGCGAGGACCTGTTTCGCCATCGGTGTCAGTCGATCGTGATTCACATTCAGCCGAGCCAACGGACCGACCAGATAGGGCGCACCCTGCAATGTGCAGTGGAGGGCGTGGGAATAAGGCACCTGATGCTCGGCGAAATATTGTTCGAACTCGTTGGCCGAAATCTTCAGCACGGTGGACGCGGCGATTTGTCCTTCGTTAAGGGGATACTCATCAGGATGGCTCAATGCGACATAATTGTAATCCGGCGCAAATTCCGGATATTCGAAATCTGCGACCCAACGCACCGTTTCCACCGCCGCGTCGCGCGCCCATAAGAGCTCTTCTTTCAATCCTTCCAGCTCACGCCGCAGCGGCACGCGAGAGAAGCCCCCCACCTTCACAGAGACCGGATGGACCGAACGGCCGCCGAGCAACGTCATGATCGCATTGCCGGCCTTCTTCAGCCTCAAGCCACGCGTCACCAGGGGCGCATGATCCTTCGCCATGGCGATGGCACTGTCGTACCCCAGGAAGTCCGGAGCCTGGAGCAGGTAGACATGCAGGGCGTGGCTCTCGATCCACTCGCCGCAGTAGATCAGCCGGCGCAGATCGCGCAGCGCCCCATCAACGCTCAGACCGAAAATCCGCTCGAGTGCATGGACCGCGCTCATCTGGTACGCGATCGGGCAGATCCCGCAGATGCGCGCGACGATGTCCGGCACTTCCCCGTAATGCCGCCCTTTCAAAAAGGCTTCGAAAAACCTCGGCGGCTCGAAGATCCTGAGCTCCACGTCTTGGATAGTTTCGCCTTTCACCGTGACACGGAGCGCGCCTTCGCCTTCCACACGCGCCACCATGTCGACGGCGATGGTCCTCGTTTGCGCCGGTTCTTCAGGCATCATGTCCTCAACGCTCGTCACGGAGATACGCGCTGCGCGTCATGTCTTGGATTCCCAGATATCGCTCTCCTCACGAAAGGGCGACACGTAGCCGTTGATGCCACGAAATCTACGCATGACCTCGACGGGGATCAGTTGAAGGTTCCCATGGAAATGCCCGGCGAGTGACGCCGTGTTCGGCGGAAATCCCGGCCCTTTGCGTAGCCCTTCGGCGGGTCCAAAGCAGCCGTAACAGTCGCGTCCCATACTGGGACAGATCGCTCCACAGCCGGTCCTGGTGACCGGCCCGAGACAAGGCATGCCTTTCGCGACCAGCACACAGACATTTCCCCGTCTCTTGCACTCCAGACACACACTGTCGGCTGGTAAACGGGGCTGGACTCCGGCCATCAGATCCGTGATGACGCGCAGCAGTTGATTCTTATCGATGGGACAACCCCACAGTTCGAAATCCACATGGACATGTTCCGAGATGGGGGTGGATGTGCTCAAGCTCTGAATATATTCCGGGCTGGGATAAACCGCTTGCTTGAACGCCTCCACATTGGACCAGTTTCGCAACGCTTGAATGCCACCGGCCGTCGCGCAGGCTCCGATCGTCATCAACACCTTCGTCTGTTGTCGCACGGTCAGAATGCGATGTGCATCGTCCGCAGTCGTAATCGATCCCTCCACCAATGCAATATCGTAGGGACCCGGCTTCATGGCGCTGGAAGCTTCAGGAAAATAGGCTATATCCAGCACCTGTCCCAGGGCCAGAAGGTCTTCCTCAAGATTCAAGATGCTGAGTTGGCAGCCGTCGCATGAGGCGAATTTGAACACTGCCAACCTGGGCCGCTGTCCGTCCTGGCGAGACATGACTTCTCCTCACACCCCTGCTCGTCCCAGCCATTGTGCCACACGGTCATAGCGCATGACGGGGCCGTCTTTGCATACAAAGTGGGGACCCAGCTGACAATGGCCGCATAGGCCGATGCCGCATTCCATGTGCCGTTCAAGCGACACATAGATGGCCGAGGCCGGAATGCCGCGGTTCATTAAGATCGGCACGCCCAAACGCATCATGATCTCAGGTCCGCACATCAGCACGATGCACTTCAGGGGGTCCACCGACACCTGCTCGAACAGTTCCGTCACCACGCCGATGTGATAGCTCCAGGTCTTGTCCGGCTGGTCACTGGTCAGCAACACCTCCGTATCGGAAAAGCGCCGCCACGCGTCGAACCGTTCGCGATAGAGGAGATCGTGCGGCGTCTTGACGCCATGCAGAATCTTGACAGACCCGTATTCCGTCCGCCGCCGGAAGATGTACTCAATGGCCCCGATGACCGGAGCGCATCCGAGGCCGCCTGTCACAACCACGACGTCGCGCCCACGCGCCTCGTCCAGCGGCCACCCTTGTCCGAACGGGCCCCGGATGCCCAAGACCTCGCCGGGCTGTAGGCCGGCGATCCCTTTCGTCACTCGTCCTACAATGCGAATGGTATGGTCGAGGAACTGGGGCTCATCCGGGTCCGAAACGATGGAAATCGCCACCTCGCCGACTCCGAACAGATACACCATATTGAACTGACCGGCCTTGAACCGAAATTGCCGCCGCGCCTGCTCCTCCACAAGCTGGAGCCTGTAGGTGATGATGTCCTCGGCTTCTCGGATCTTTTCGACGATTACGGCCGGATGGATGGCATAGGGATTCGAAATCGGCTCGACTTCGGTCTGCACGGCTACCTGCCTTCTCCCTGTTGGCTCGCGATCGCCGTCCGGTTTCCCAGTGCGAGCAAGGCCGAAACCTCCTCGGTCAAGTCGATCCCGACCGGGCACCACGTGATGCATCGTCCGCACCCAACGCAGCCGGACATGCCGAATTGATCGATCCACGAGGCAAGCTTATGCGTCAGCCACATGCGGTACCGATCCTTGATCGTGGGCCGAATGTTCTTGCCGTGGATATACCCGTGTTCTTGTGTGAAACAGGAATCCCACAATCGGACGTGTTCGGTCCGCTGATGCGAGAGGTCCGGTGTCTCTTCGACCGCATGGCAAAAGCACGTCGGACAGACCATCGTGCAATTCGTGCAGGCGAGACACCGGCCCGCCACGTCGTCCCATCGCGGATGCTCATGCGCATCGTAGAGAGCTTGCGGCAGGCGCGTTTGCTCCAGCCCTCGCACCTGGCTATGCCCGCATGCCTCTATGCGGGTCGCTGCCTCATCGATTAATTCTTGTGGAGCAGGGGATAAGGAGAGGTCGGAAAGAAGATCGGACCCGGCCTCGCTGCCCGCTTCGACCAATAGCATGTCGTCCACTTCGGTTAGAGCGAGATCGAAGTCGGTTTTGGCGCGAGGGCCGGTCTCCATTGATACGCAGAAACAAGTCGACAGCGCCCTGGTGCAGTTCACGGCAATGATGAAGAGTCCTTCACGGCGGGCCGCATAGTAGGGATCGCGGTACGCGTCTT
>DATIGH010000156.1:0-10205 GCA_035454845.1 Nitrospira sp. | reverse complement strand
TTGCCCTTGATAGCGATACCCCGTGCAGACCTTCAGCTCTTTGCAGCCGTCGAGGACATCGAGTTTCGTCATCGCCAGGGACGTAAAGCCGTTCACAATGGTGGCATAACGGACCACCACCGCGTCGAACCATCCGCAGCGCCGCGCTCGCCCCGTCGTCGCGCCGAACTCCTTGCCCCTATCTTGAAGTCCGGCACCGACCTCGTCGGTGAGTTCCGTTGGAAACGGTCCACTTCCCACTCTGGTGCTGTACACCTTCGCCACGCCAAGCACGGCGTCGATTTTCGTCGGGCCCACGCCGGTGCCGGTGGACGCTCCGCCGGCTGTAGAGCTGGAAGAGGTCACATAAGGGTACGTGCCCATATCCACATCCAAATGGGTCCCCTGCGCGCCCTCGAACAGAATTGTTTTCTTCGCGTCCACCATGCGGTTCACCAACATTGTTGCATCGGTGATGTGGCTTCGCAGGCGGTCGGCATAGCCCATGTACTGCTGGTACACTTTTTCGACTTCAAACCGTTCGACCTTATACAATTGCTCCAAGAACCAATTGATCTCCACGAGGTTCTCTTCGAGCTTCCTGCGAAACACGACGGGATTTAGCATGTCGCCCATGCGAATGCCGATCCGCGAGATCTTGTCCGCATAGGAGGGTCCAATTCCCCGGCCGGTCGTGCCGATCCGGCGCGATCCTTTCGATTGCTCGGCGGCCTTGTCGATGGCCTTATGATAGGGAAGAATGACATGAGCCCGTTGGCTGATCACGAAATTCTTTCCGAATTTGACACCTTGGCCCTGCAGATGATCCATTTCCTCGATGAGCGAGGCCGGATCAACCACGACGCCGTTCCCAATGACGCAAAGCGTGCCGCGGTACAGAATTCCGGAGGGCACGAGGTGGAAGATAAACGTTCCGCGATCGTTGATGACGGTATGTCCGGCATTTGAGCCGCCTTGATAGCGGACTACCGCATCCGCGTCGCGGGCCAAGATATCGACGATCTTGCCCTTGCCTTCGTCGCCCCACTGGGCACCTATGACGACCAAATTCCCCATCCGCGGGTTTCCAAAAAAAGGGCCCTGACCGGCAATGGCCAGGGCGGAGCGTCATGGTAGGGAGGCCCCTGATGTTTGTCAAGGACCGGCACGTTTCCTTGACTGGTCGCTGACCGCAGTGTTAGCATGACGACGTTTCTGGCGCTTATCCACAATTTTCTTACAATATTTCACGCTGTTGAGATCACTACGTGTGGGGCTGTGGCGCAGCTGGGAGCGCGCGTGAATGGCATTCACGAGGTCGCGGGTTCAATCCCCGCCAGCTCCACCAAACCAAGCTTGCTCGTACCGTCGAACCATGTAGGCCCAATAGGTCGAGCGGCATGGTCGACGGATAAAGTTTCGCGATGTTGGCAGGCCTCTGCCGCAAGTGAGCCAGAGGCTACTCGTGCGTTCCGCCGGTCCAAACCGCACTTCGTGCGTACCGTCGGACCGCGAAGACGTAATAGCCGTATCGTTACAGCCGACGGATAGATTACTCAGGATATTAAAGGAGTAAATTGAAGTATTCCACTCCTATCCTATCGATGCGCCTTCCGCCTGTGCACTAGTTTCGTGGATTAGCGTTCACTCGCTTTCACTCTTCCAAACCGTACACACTTATGCTGCAAATTGAGTCCCTTCATAAACAGTTTTCCACTAAAGTCCTGTTCGATGGGGCTTCAGCCCACTTGCGCCCACACACACGCGTGGGTTTAGTCGGCCCCAACGGGGCCGGCAAGACGACGCTCTTCAGAATGATTTTAGGCGAAGAGTCGCCGGATACAGGCACGATCCGAAAACGGCCTCGCCTACACATCGGCTATCTTCCTCAAGAACTCGAGACCATCACGGGGAAAACGGCACTCGACGCCGCCCATCGCGACGAGTATCCGGAGCATGAGGCGAAACGAATCCTTTCCGGGCTCGGATTCAGCGAGGCCGATTTCTCGCGTCCCGTAGAAAAGCTCTCCGGCGGCTACCGCATGCGGGTCGCACTGGCTCATCTCCTCCTCTCCAATCCCGATGTGCTCATGCTCGACGAGCCGACCAACCATCTCGACAAACCGACGCAGCGCTGGTTCGAAGATTTTTTGCTGAATTCCAAATTGACGTTGCTGGTCATCAGCCATGACACCGCATTTCTGGATCGCATCGCCACGCATATCTGGGAGATTCGCGACAGAACGATCCAGGAGTTCCGCGGCAATTACACAAAGTTTCGCGAGCTCCGCGCTGCACGTGACGCCCAGCTTCACGCAGCCGCCAACCGGCAAGCCAAGGAGGTGGCCCGGGTCCAGCAATTCGTCGATCGGTTCCGGTATCAGGCCAACAAGGCTCGTCAGGTCCAGTCGCGCATCAAACAGTTGGAGAAAGTGAAGTTGATTGAATTGCAGCGTGACGCCAAGCGTGTCAAATTCAAATTTCCGCTGCCCTCCACGAGCGGCCGTCACGTATTAGAACTTCAAGGCGTGAGCAAACGGTATGGGGAGAAAGTCGTCTACACTTCGCTGGATTTCTCCGTGGAACGGGGCCAGCGGGTGGCGCTCGTGGGAGAAAACGGCGCAGGCAAAAGCACGCTGCTCAAGATGCTGGCCGGTGTCCTGCCACCCGACAATGGCTCGAGAACGGTCGGCCACGGCGTGAGTCTTCATTACTTTGCCCAGCATCAGGCTGAGACGCTCAACCCCGAACACACGATCCTGGAATCCCTCGGAGAAGTATCGAGCACGGCCGAAACGAATTTTCTGCGCGGTCTGGCCGGGGCCTTTCTCTTCTCGGGGCAGGATCAGAAAAAGCCGATCAAGGCCCTGAGCGGCGGCGAACGCAATCGCGTGGCCCTGGCACGCATGCTGGTGGAACCGGCCAATACGCTGCTGCTCGATGAACCGACGAATCATCTCGACCCCGCATCGGTGGACGTGCTCACCGATGCCATGGTCGATTTTCCAGGTACAATTATCTTTATCTCCCATGATCCGACGTTTCTCACGAGAATCGCGACACGCGTCGTGGAAATCGAAGACGGGAATGCACGGAACTTTTTCGGGGATTATGAATACTATCTGTGGAAGAAGGCGCAGGAATTTGAATCGATCAAAGAGTCGAGCGACGAGTTGGGCGTAAAGGGCACTGGAAAATCGGCGGGTCCCACCAAGGCGATGGCCTCGCAATCAGCGCCGAAGTCGACATCAGGCGACCGGCGGGATTTGAACAAGACACAGGCCCGCCTCGAGAAGCAGGTGGCGCGAGCGGAAGCGGAGATCGCCGTACATGAAACGAAGATCAAGGAACGCGATCAGTTGCTCGCAGACCCCGCCCTCTATCAAGAGTTTGCCAGATGGAACGACCTCCATCAGGAACAGGACACGTGGAAGAAAGAGCTGGAACGGCTCACCGCTCGATGGGAATCTTTGTCATCGGAACTGGCGGAGGTGAAACAGAAACTGACGGCGATCAGCTAGCAGGCAGGACGCTCAACAATTACGACGCAGACTTGATCGTTTCTTCAAGATAGTAATAGAGCCACTTATTTTTCTCTTTCGTGACGACTTCGTCCCAGACGACCCCGATCAAAAACCCCTTTTCCCAGGACTTCACCCAGGCCACCGTCCCGTCCAGTTTCTCCTGTTGCTCCACACGATCGGAGTCGAGAAAGGCCAGCGATACGGTGACTTTCTCGCCATTGACCAGCTTGTCCTTGGCATGCAGACCGGCACCGACCTTATTCACGTTGTCCAGCACAGCCGTAATGGCCTTGGCACCTCCCTTTGGCGACACGAGCGCCGAGCCCACCAGGGTGGCCCTGACCAGTTTACGCCGCTCGTTGGTCGTCGCAGCGACGGTTTTCGATTCAGGACGCTTCATCGGGGTAAGTATAACCGATTAGTTTTGTTTGTCCAACGGCGGCTCCGTGGGCCATTTTCCTTTTGGCTTGTAGTACTTGCGACCCTTCAAGGCGTCCGGCAGATGGGTTTGCTCTCGCGCCTGCGAATCGTCATGCACGTACCGGTAGCCCTTCCCATAGCCGAGATCCCGCATGAGCGACGTCACCGCGTTGCGAAGGTGCAGCGGAACGCCGAGGTTTCCGCCCGCCTTCGCATCTTGCAGAGCTTCCAACAGCGCCGTATAGGAGGTATTGTCCTTTGGTCTCGTCGCCAAGAAGGTCGTTCCCTGTGCCAAGTTGATTTGTGCCTCCGGCAAGCCGACGAACTCAACAGCCTGGGCCACTGCCGTGGCGACCACGATCCCCATCGGGTCGGCATTGCCGACGTCCTCAGACGCAAATATCACCAGCCGTCTCGCGATAAACCTCGGGTTTTCGCCTGCCTCAAGCATCCTCGCCAGCCAATACAGCGCGCCATCGGGGTCGGAATCCCGCAGACTCTTGATATAGGCCGAGATGAGATTGTAATGCTCCTCGCCGGACTTGTCATAGCGCAAGGTCTTTCGGAGCAAGGCCGCCTCCATCGCGGTATCGTCGAGCCGACTCGTTCCATCCGATTGAGGCACGGCCTGCTCGGCGACAAACTCCAAGGCCATCAGCAGCGAGCGGCCATCGCCGTTCGCAAATCCGATCAGACGCCGACGGGCATCGTCCGTGAGCACGAGCCGGCGGACACCGAGGCCGCGTTGGGTGTCTGTGAGCGCCCGGTCCAGAATACGTCCCAACGCCTCGTCGTCCAACGGACGCAAGACCGCGACCAATGACCGTGAGAGCAGCGGTGCAACGACTTCGAACGATGGGTTTTCGGTAGTGGCCCCGACAAGGATGATCGTGCCCTTCTCGACGTGCGGCAAAAACGCATCCTGCTGAGCCTTATTGAAGCGGTGAATCTCGTCGACGAAGAGAATCGTCTTCTGCCCCTGGGTCACAAGACGATGCTCGGCCGCTCTGATGATGTCGCGCAACTCAGGGACCCCGCTGGTGACGGCGGAAAACGCCACGAAATGCGCCTTCGTCGACCGCGAGATCAGATGGGCCAGCGTGGTTTTGCCTGAGCCTGGTGGTCCCCACAGAATGACTGAGGACAGCCGGTCACCTTCGATCGCGTTTCGGAGTGGCCGCCCCTTCCCAACAATTTCGTCTTGGCCTGTCAGATCGTCAAACGACTGCGGCCGCATGCGTTCGGCGAGCGGGGCATCTAGGGTGCGGTCGCGCCTCGGCGCAGCAAATAAATCGGGAGCAGGGTCTTCCTGGCGGCTCATGTCTCCTCGGCGTGTGAAATTCTATACGCCCCACCCAACACAGGGCAATCCGCTCATGAGGTGCCCTTGACCCCGGGCGCGGCCGGTGCTACGTACCGGAAGCGACAGCATGAACATCAAAGTCAACGATGTAACCATCGCCTTTGAAGATCGAGGGACCGGCCTGCCCATCGTCTTTCTTCATGCATTCCCGCTGAATCGCGCCATGTGGGCGCATCAAGCAGCCGTGCTGAGCCGGCAGTTCAGAATCATTTCGATCGATCTACGGGGGTTCGGCGAATCGGACGCCCCGTTCTGGCGCTATAGCCTCGAGCAGTACGCCCGTGACGTGAAGGAAGTTCTGGCAAGTCTGCGTCTCGACAAGGCGTTATTCGTCGGACTTTCCATGGGCGGCTACCTCGAGTTCGCCCTGTATCGCCTCTATCCCGAACTGATGCTTGGCCTCGTCTTGGCGGATACGCGGGCACAGGCTGACAAACCGGAGCAGATCCAGTGGCGTTTCGGTCTAGCGCAACGAACTGCGGCAAGAGGACCGGAGGCCGTCATCGCGGAGATGCTGCCTAAGCTGCTCGCTCCTGCACGATACGAGCGGGATCCTGATCTCGTGAGGCAGGTCAAATCACTGATCGCGGCCGCACCCGTCCCAGGGATTGTCGGGGCGCTGATGGCGATGGCCGAGCGGCCGGACTCAGCGGATCTGCTGCGCCGAATCACCGTTCCGACGTTGGTGATCGTCGGCGCAGACGACGTCTTAACGCCCACAGCTGATGCCGAACGAATGGCACAAGGCATTGCCGATGCCCAACTGGTGGTCATTCCGCATGCTGGCCACTTGAGTAATCTGGAACAGCCCGACCAATTCACTGCCGCCCTGGAAGGCTTCGCCCAGAAGGTGTTCCGGACCTGACGTTACGCTTCTCCCACGGTGTTTCGACGGATCAGCTTCAGGAATTCGTTCCGCGTTTGTTCTTGGGTGCGAAAGGCGCCCAGCATGGAGCTGGTAACGGCCAACGTGTTCTGCTTTTCGACCCCCCGCATCATCATGCATAGGTGACGGGCTTCCATCACTACGGCCACGCCGTGCGCATCCAGCTTTCGCTTGAGCGTTTCCGCGATCTGCATCGTCAACCGTTCCTGAACCTGTAATCGACGTGCGAACGCATCTACGACCCGCGGAATCTTGCTCAGGCCGACGACTTTTTTGTTTGGCAGGTATCCGACGTGACATTTGCCGAAAAACGGCAACATGTGATGCTCGCACATGCTGAAGAAATCGATATCCTTTACGATGACCATCTCATCGTACTCGATCGGAAATAACGCGCCGTTCAGCAACCGCTCGATATCCTCGCGATACCCTCGGGTCATGAATAGCAGCGCTTTCGCCACCCGCTCGGGCGTCCTGAGCAGTCCGTTGCGGCGGGGGGATTCCCCCAGAGCTTTCAAGAGCTGGGTGACGAGGTCGGTCATCACGGCGATGTCGTGCGGAAGGGAGACGGCGGGCAGGTCTTCAACGTGACTTTTCGGTGATCGGCGCCGGCGTTGTGGCATCGCTCTCTTGTGCTCCGGTTAACAAACCGCGGCGGGGGCCGCATACTCGAAATAATTGTCCCTGGTTTCGATGACGCCGACCTTTTCAAGCGTGCCGGCTGGAAGCTTGTCCACCAACAGGTCCCAAATCAATTTCACCAGATTCTCGCCGGTCGTGGTGGTGTCGACAAAGGCCGGGTCTCCATTGAGATCATGATGATCGAACCGGGACACGATCGTCTCGTCCACGACCCGATCGAGTTGCTCGGGCCGAAATGCCTCCGGGCCAGTCCCACTCTTGACCGTGACGAGGACCACGTAGTTATGGCCGTGGCCATTCGGATTGTTACACTTTCCGAAGGCGGCCCAATTTTGCTCAGGCGTCAGAAAATCCGTGTGAAGCCGGTGCGCGGCACAGAATCGATACCGCCTCGTCATGCTGACCTGTGCCATGATGTTCTCGACAGAAAAGACAGAGAAGCCAGGATCACCCGACCGGGTAACCCTGGCTTCTCCTATCGCTCACTTGTGCCGGACCGGTTGGCAGGAGCCACGCGCTTATGCGCTGAAGGAGCTGCCGCAGCCGCACGTGGTCTTCGCCTGCGGATTCTTGATGGAGAACCCTGATCCCTGGACGCTGTCGACATAGTCGACTTCGGCTCCCTGGAGCAGCGGCGCGCTCTGAGAGTCCATGATGACCTTGACGTCGCCCTTCTCGATGACCGTATCATCATCGGCCATTTTGGACTCGAACGCCATGCCGTATTGATAGCCATGACAGCCGCCGCCACGGACGTAGATCCGCAACCCGACGACATCTTTCTCTTCCTTCATCAATTCTTGAATCTTTTGTTCCGCAACGGGGGTAATCGTGACCATCGTGCTCCTCCTTCTCATTAGGGCCGGCCTTCTCAACCGCCTGGTTTGCTTAGTGTAACACCTCTTTACCGAATATCAACACCCTGCGCTTCGGACTGGCTCGTGGAGGGCGCTGCCCACTTGGTTTCAGGCACCTTGACCACGACATCGCCGAGAACTTTCGCCTGACATCCCAGGCGGTGCCAGGGTTCGCTGAGCGCCTCCCGGTCCAAGAGATCCTGCTCTTCGAAGTCGATCTCCGACAGATGCTCGGCCCCCTGCTGGACTTCCACGCGACAGGTCGTACAGGAGGCATTTCCCCCACAATCATGATTGAGCGGAAACCCAAGCTCCTTGGCGGCATCGAGCAGCGTGGTATTCTTGGGAACCGTTCCGCTTCTACCTTCGGGATGAAGAAAAGTCACCAATGGCATCACGGCTCCTTCAATGAGTGACCGCCTCCGCCGGAATCGTGGGAAAAGGACAGCGTTGCAGCCGGATATGATCCTCAAATTCCTGCCGGAACAGTTTCACGCTGCTCTGGACCAACACTGCGGCACCGGTCACGAGCGTACAGTATCCCGTCCCTTTGACGAAACCACAGAGCTGGAGAAGGCTGTCGAGGTCTTTTTGCGTGCCCTCGCCTGCCTCGATCTTCGTCATCAGTGTCGCAAGATTGATGGTGCCCATGCGACAAGGCGGGCACTGCCCGCAACTTTCGCCCTTGAAAAAATTTGAAAACTTCAACGTCTGCCGGACCATGCACGTCGCATCGTCCACGACAATCACGCCTGCCGAGCCCAACCCTGTTCCCGCTTTTTTGAGAGAATCAAAATCCATCGGCAGATCGAGTTGGTCGGCAGTCACCATCGAGAAGGCCGGGCCGCCGGGAAACACCGCTTTGATCTTTCTTCCACCCGGCACGCCGCCGCCGCACGTATCGATCAACTCACGGATGGTGACGCCCATCGGCATTTCATAGACACCGGGACGGTTGACGGCACCGCTCAAAGAAAACATCATCGTACCCGGGCATTTCTCGGTCCCCACCTGCGTAAACCATGCGGCCCCCTTGTGGAGAATGCGTGGAATGTTGCACAAGGTCTCGACGTTGTTGACCAATGTCGGCTTTCCATACAACCCGTAATCCGTAGGATAAAATGGGGGCTTTTGCCGGGGCATCGCTGGACGCCCTTGCATGGATTCCAACATGGCAGTTTCTTCACCGGCCACATAGCTGCCGTGACCTTCAAATACTTGGAGTTCGATGTCGACGCCGCTGCCGAGGATGTCTCTGCCGACGAAGCCCCGTTCCTTGGCCTGTGCTAGCGCCTTTTTCAAATTTTCGCGCTCTTCCTCGTACTCATGGTTCACATAAATGAAGGAGGCCTTGGCCTTCGCCGTCCGGGCCGCGATAAGACATCCCTCGATGAGTTGGTGGGGGACGGTTTTTAATAGGTGACGGTCCTTAAACGTACCTGGCTCATGCTCGCCGGCATTACACACAAAATACCGTTCCTTGACCCGGTGATTCAGGACTTTGTCCCACTTGACGCCGGTAGGGAACCCTGCACCGCCACGACCGCGGAGCCCCGAGCTCTTGAGTTCGTGGACCACCTGCTCAGGCGTCAATTCTTTGAGACACTTTTTCCAAGCCTCGTAGCCTCCCACTTTCATATAGGCGTCAATGTCCCAAGGGGCTCCATCGACCTGTTCCACGAGGCGTGTGTCGGTCAAGGTCGTCATCACATGCGCTCCGAAGCCGCAGAAAGGTGAAGGGCTACTATACGAGGCCTGGTCCCGTCCCGTCAAGGCGAACCGCCCAGAATAGGCCTGATTCTCAATGAGTTAGGACGACAGCCCTACCCCACCCCTGGGTATAATGGCCGGAAGGCAATTGATGGAGTTATTTGCGGAAGGAACAAACGCCGGTTGATGGGACCGCGTCCCATCAACCGGCAATGTGCAGGTTACTTCAAGTGGCTGCCCGCACCCATGAAAAATAGCATGGGGATTGAGAGCAAGAAATTGACTCGTGAGGCCATCAAAGCCGTCCGACCCCACTGCGCCATCTCGGCCGGGGCGGGGGTGCCTTGGGCGGCAGCCGTGACCGCGGCAATGATCTTTTTCTGGTTCGGCCAAATGATCGCGTGAACGTTCGCCATCATGATGATGCCGAGCAGGCCACCGATCCCCAAGGCCACGGCTCCAGTGCCTCCATGCATGTACAGCTTGACGTAGAGGAGAATACCGGCCAATACCGTGACCGTGGCGCCGTGGCGGAACCAATTGAGCGCGGACGGCATCAGCTTGGGAATTACGATATTTTTGGTCGGACCATCCAGGCTCTTGAGGAAGGCCGCATTGATCAAGTTGAAGAAGTACAATAACCCGATCCAGGTGATACCGGCCAGGAAATGGATCCAGCGAATGATGATTCCGGTCCAATCGGCTTCACCGGCTCCGACGCCGGCAATGCCGAGATACACCACAATCAACACGAGCGACAAGGCGAACCCTGCGCCCATGGTCTGCATCGGATCTTCAAGAAATTTCATAGCTTCTCCTCATTC
>DATIGH010000155.1:0-4109 GCA_035454845.1 Nitrospira sp. | reverse complement strand
CTCGAAGAAACTGCTCGCGTCACCCAGGCCTTGGGCCGTTATGTGAGCACGGTGCCGGAAGTGCGGGATTATCAGGCGTATGTGGGCACGGCATCGCCGTTTAACTTCAATGGCCTGGTCCGGCATTACTACCTCCGAGAGCAGCCCCATGAAGCCGATCTGCAAATAAATCTCGTCGCCAAAAGCGACCGTGCGGCGCAGAGTCATGACATCGCTAAGCGCGTACGGCCAGCGATCCAGGAGATTGCGCGGCAATACGGAGCCAATGTAAAGATCGTAGAGGTACCCCCGGGCCCGCCAGTCCAGTCTGTCCTCGTCGCAGAAGTATATGGGCCCGATTATGCGCGCCAAATGGCCGTTGCTCGCGATATCAGGAAGCTCTTCGAGTCTACCGTTGGCGTGGTGGATGTGGATGACTATATCGAGGCGGATCAAGTGAAATATGTGTTCAACGTGGATCGGGCGAAGGCCGCTCTTGCCGGCATCCCTTCCGACGACATCGTTCGGACCCTGCACATGGCGGTGGAGGGCGAAAAAGTGGGGCTGGTCCACATTCCGCAAGAGAAAAGTCCAGTTCAGATCATGCTGCGCCTGCCCCTCACCGAACGAACCGGTCTCGAGCACATGGGGCAGATTGGTCTGCGGACAAACACTGGAGCGATGATGCAATTATCGGAGCTTCTCACCTTACGGCAGACGGTGCAGGACCATGCCATCTATCATAAGAATCAAAAGCCGGTAGTCTATGTGGTAGGCGATGTGGGCGGGCCTGCCGCAGAGAATGCGGAGAGCCCGGTCTACGGAGTGCTCGGCGTCGGAAAGCTGCTGGACGAGTATCGTCCCGAGGAAGGCTATCGCGTAGAACAATACTATGCGGCCCAGCCGTGGTCGGAGGAACGGCTGAGCATGAAATGGGACGGCGAATGGCACATTACCTACGAGACATTCCGCGATATGGGGATTGCATTCGCTGTTGCGCTGTTGCTGATCTATCTGCTGATCGTAGGGCAATTTCAGTCGTTTGTGGCGCCGCTTGTCATCATGGCGCCGATCCCCATGACCCTTATCGGGATACTGCCGGGGCATTGGCTCACCGGGTCGTACTTTACCGCCACCTCGATGATCGGGTTCATCGCTCTCGCAGGCATTATCGTCCGTAACTCGATTCTCTTGGTCGATTTCATTCAACTTGAAGAACAGGCGGGCGCGTCGTTGCGCGAGGCAGTCATCAAGGCGGGCGTCATCCGGACGAGGCCGATACTTCTGACGGCGGCCGCTCTCATGGTAGGCGCGTTCGTCATTATTTTGGATCCGATTTTCCAAGGGCTGGCGGTCTCGTTGCTGTTTGGTGTCGGTGCTTCAACGCTTCTGACTCTCGTCGTGATTCCCATCCTGTACTACCATGTGATCGGTGTGCGATCACCAGTGCAAACTACCCCTTCTGATCCTCTTCTCGGAGAGACGGGCGTCCTCGGGTCTGAACCAACTCCGACACCTCCTTCTTTGTAGCCTTCCGCCACAGGTGGCGCATGCCCCCTGTAGCAGGACACCCCCACGACTCCTCCTGCGTCGCCCGGACAAGCGGCAAGCCGTTGGCAACTCATGAGACAATGAAACAGGTCCCTTTCCACCGACGGTCCCTTCCTTGCAAATTTGGCGAGGGGGGAGGTTTCTTCCTGGGTTACGAATGAAGATTCCCAAGCGTGGAGTTCTTATCATCATTGGTGTGATGGCTCTCGTTGGTGGAGGCTATCTAGTCCTCGGCGCCGGTCTCTGGAATCGCGGATTGCCCGAAGGGTTGATCCAGGTCAATGGTCGCATCGAGGGCGATCATCTCACCGTCGCGAGCAAGTTTCCCGGCCGTATTCACGAGTTACTGGTTCGCGAAGGAGACAACGTGACATCCGGACAAGTCATGGTTCGAATTGATGACATTCAAACACGCGCACGAGTGGATCAGGCACGGCATGCCTGGGCGGCGACCGAGGCGCAGGTCCAGTCGGCGCACACCGCTCTGGCTGTGCTCAATCTGGAAGTGCCCTTGGCGATCGAATCGGCTCAATCGCGTGTTGATGAGGCGAAAGCACAGTTGGAGAAAGCCAAGGCCGTCGAATATGAGGCCCGAATTGACGAGCAACGGCTTCGCAGCCTGCTTCCCGAGGAAGCGGTTGCTCAACAGCAGTATGACCAGGCGCAGGCGCGATGGAACGTGGCCAAGAGCGATGTCCAGGTCGCCCGATCGACGCTCGCGAAGACGACAAAAGAGCTGGCGCAAGCGGAGTTAGGGTGGAAACGGATCCGCTCCAAAGAGGATGAGGTGGCCGCCCTGGAAAGCCAGCGAGATCAGCTGGAAGCGGTCTTACAGGAAGCCGAGAGTGTGCTGGCCGACCTGACGATTCGCGCGCCGGCAAACGGCACTGTGACGACGCGAATGGTGGATATTGGGGAAGTCGTGAACGCCGGGACACCGCTTTTTGAAATCGTGGATTTGGATCGACTCTATCTCAAAGTCTTCGTGCCGGAGATTCAAATCGGCAAGGTCCGCTTAGATTTGCCTGCACGTATCCACACCGATGCCTTTCCGGACCAGCCGGTCGAAGCGACGGTCCGATACATTGCTTCGAAAGCCGAGTTCACGCCAAAAGAGGTCCAAACTCCAGACGAGCGGGTCAAGCTCATTTACCCCGTCAAGCTCTACTTGAAAGACAATCCTGATCATCGATTGACGCCTGGTCTACCGGCCGATGCCATTATCCGCTGGAAAGACAATGTCGCCTGGGTGCCGCCCAAGCGATGAACGGAAAGCGACCGTCGCAGGGCCAATGACCACCACACCAACACCCGTTGTCAAAGTGGAACAATTCGTCAAGCGTTACAAAAAGCACGTCGCCGTACAGGACGTAAAGCTGACGGTCAAGAAAGGCGAAATCTACGGCTTGATCGGTCCGGACGGCGCAGGCAAGAGCAGCCTGATGAAGGCCGTTGCCGGGGTGTTGGCCTATGAAGGCGGAGTAGTGGAGGTGCTCGGAATCCCGGTTGATTCCGAGGCCACGGCAGAGCGGGTAAAGGCGAGGATTGGTTTCCTGCCTCAAGGGCTCGGACTGAATCTTTATCCTGAACTCTCGGTCGAAGAGAACATCGATTTCTTTGCCCGCCTGCGGTTAGTGCCTGAACAGGCCTTGGCCGAGCGAAAGGCACGATTGTTGGCCATCACGAGGCTCGACAAGTTTCGCGATCGAGCCATCAAGCACTTGTCCGGCGGCATGAAGCAGAAACTCGGGCTCATCTGCACACTGATCCACGAACCGGAGTTTGCGATTCTCGATGAGCCGACGACGGGAGTCGATCCGGTGTCGCGCCGGGATTTCTGGGCCATCCTGACAGAGCTGATTCATACGAAAGGGATGACCGCATTGGTCTCGACGGCCTATATGGACGAAGCCGCACGGTTTCATCGGCTCTCGTTTCTCTCTCAAGGAAAAGTTCTGGCGGCGGGAACCCCCGGAGAAGTGCAGGAGCTCGTTCCCGGGTCGGTTCTCTCGTTCCAAGCGACGCCACAATTGGAAGCGGTGGCCCGGCTCAAGCGGAGATATCGCCAGGTCGAGGCGATGGGACCTAAGGTGCATGTGTTCACGGAGGAAACGGACCATGCGGAAGCGGTGAGGTCTCTCGAGGTGAGTTTAGGCGATATCAAGCCGAAGCAAACGCAGGTGCGTGATCCGGACCTCGAAGATGTCTTTGTCGCATTGTTGCTTCGGCAAGCGACGGCTCACGAGGCATACACACTGCCGGCGGCTTCTGGACAACCGAGGACGTCCGGACTCGCGATTGAAGCCAGAGACCTCGTGCGTGATTTCGGACAATTCCGGGCGGTCGATCGCGTCAGTTTCCAGGTCAAGTCGGGCGAAATTTTCGGCCTTCTCGGTGCGAACGGTGCCGGGAAAACGACGGTCATTAAGATGCTGAACGGCATCATGCCACCGACTGGAGGAGAAGGATGGGTGGCCGGTGCCGACATGAAAACGGCGGGAGGGACTATTAAGGAACGGATCGGCTATGTGTCTCAAGCCTTCTCACTCTATCTGGATTTGACGGTGGTTGAGAACATC